>DATNQI010000087.1 GCA_036704125.1 Pantanalinema sp.
GGGGTGGGCTACCTCCTGCTGGACCGGCTCGTGGCCGTCCTGGCGTCTTACTTCTTTCACCGCACGGATCCGACACGCAAGGAGATGCCATGAAGTTCCTGAAGCTGGCCTGGCGAAACCTCTCGCGCAAGCGCCGTCAAACCTTTCAGAACGCCTTCGGCCTGGTGATCGGGCTTGCCGTGTCCTTCCTGATGATGGGCTACATGGACGGCCTGCTGGGCGGCAGCCTCGATCACATGGTCCGGACCCAGTCGGGCCACCTCAAGATCCAGGCCAGGGGCTACCAGGACGAGGCCCGGGCGATGCCCCTGGCCCTCGCATTGACGGACGAGGCCGCCGTGACGGCCGTGCTGCGCAAGCATCCGGAAGTTTCGGCCAGCGCGCCACGCCTGCGCTTCGCCTGCATGATCCGCAGCGGCGCTCGCTCCTTCGGGGTTCTCGGGCAGGGGATCGACCCCGCCCGGGAAGAGACCATGGGCGTCCTGAAGCGCCAGGACGTGATGGGACGGATGCCGGTCGGACCCGCCGAGGTCCTGCTGGGGCAGAAGCTGGCCGAGGACCTCAAGACCCGCCTGGGACGCAGCGTCACCGTCGCCGCGAGCGACGCTGACGGCCAGATGAAGCTGCGGGACTACCGCGTGGTCGGCATCTTCCGCACCGGGCTTCCGAGCCTGGACGCGAGTGTCGCTTACTTCGGCCTCGCGGACGCGCAGGGCCTGCTCGCGATGCCCGAGCGCGTGAGCGAGATCGGGGTCCTGCTGCACCGCAAGGAGCAGGTCGCGGCGCTCGCCGGGGCCCTGGGAGCGGAGCTTCCGCCCAAGCGCGGCTACGAGGTCCTCACCTGGGAGGACCTCAACCGGGAGCTGCTCGAGCCCATCCGGCGGATGCAGCATCTTCCCAAGTTGGTGGCCCTGGTGATGCTCTTGAGCCTCGTCCCGTCGATCATGAACACCTTGATCATGAGCGTCTCCGAGCGCTTCCGTGAGATCGGGGCCATGCGGGCCATGGGGATGCGCCCGGGCGAAGTGATCGGGCTGTTCCTGGTCGAGGGCCTTTTCCTCGGGCTCATCGGCAGCACCCTGGGGGCCCTCATCGGCGGCGGACTCACCTACTATCTCTCGATCAAGGGGATTCCCAACCCCGGTTTCGGGATGGGCGGCCCCGTCGGCAACCTCCCCACCCTGTATCCGACCTTCAGCCCGGGGCTGCTCGCGCTGTTCGTCGCGGCGGGCGTCATCGGCTCGGTCGTGGCGTACTACTTCCCCGCCCGCATGGCAGCGGGGCTCGATCCCATCAAGGCCCTTCGTTCCAACTGAGGAGGATCCGCATGCCCCCCGTCGTTGAACTGGATCGCGTCACCAAGACCTATCGGATGGGCGCCAACGTCGTCACGGCGCTGGACTCCGTCTGCCTGAGCATCGAGAAGGGCGAGTTCGTGGCGCTCGTCGGCAGTTCAGGCAGCGGCAAGAGCACGCTGCTGAACCTGATCGGAGGCCTGGACCACCCGACCTCAGGCAAGCTGCGCCTGGCAGGCAGGGAGATCGGCAAGAAGAGCGAGCCGGAGCTGACCGAGTTCCGGCGCCGCCACCTGGGCTTCGTCTTCCAGACCTTCAACCTGATCCCGATGCTCAACGCCTGGGAGAATGTCGCCTTCCCCCTCGAGCTGCGCGACGTCCCCGCCGCCGAGGCCAGGCAACGCGCCCTCGAGATGCTCGCCAAGGTCGGCCTGTCGGATCATGCAGGGCATCGCCCGGACGAGCTTTCGGGCGGCCAGCAGCAGCGCGTGGCGATCGCGCGGGCCCTGGTGGCCAGGCCGAGCCTGGTGCTCGCCGACGAGCCCACGGCCAACCTGGACTCGCGCACGGGCGCCGAGCTCGTCTCCCTGATGCGCCGCCTCAACGAGGAGCAAGGCATCACCTTCGTCTTCGCGACCCACGACCCGGGGATCATGGAGCAGGCGCGGCGGGTGGTCCGGATCGCGGACGGCCGGCTCGATGCCGCGCCTGCTCTCGCTTGACGGTGAAGATTGATTGCGACTTGCCCTGGAGATGAGACAGCGCTCGCGGATGAGGCCTAAACTGGAGGCGTCCTGAATCGCGAGAGGAGCGCCCCGTCACCTTGTCACAAGCCCTCAGGCGAGCCGTTCCGCTCGCGCAACTGATCCTGGCGACCCTCTGCTGGGGCGGCGTCTTCAGCACCGGCAAGTTGCTGGCGCCTCACCTGCCCCCCTTCACCGTCACCTTCGCCCGTTACGGCGGGGCGGCCCTGCTCCTCTTGCCGCTCGCCGCCGGCGAGTTCCGGACGCTCAGGCGCCAGGACCTCCCGATGCTGATCCTGGTCGGCCTCTTCAGCAGCACCCTCTTCAACGCTTGCCTGTTCGCCGGCCTGCGCTTCGCCCCGGCGGGGGACGCGGTCCTGGCGCCCGCGGCCACCCCGATCCTGCTCGCCTTGATCGCGACCGTCTTCATGGGGGTGCGGCACGGTCGCGCCAAGCTCGCGGCCCTGGGGGTCTCGGGGGCGGGCCTGGTCATGCTCTTCCTCGCCTCGGCGGGTGACCGATCCGGCGCGTCGCGCCTCGTCGGCGACGGGATGATCCTGCTGGCCGCCGCCTTCTGGAGTTGCTACTTGCTCTTCTCCGCCCGCTTCGCGGGCCGCTACTCGCCGCGCATGCTCACCGCGGTGACGGCGCTGGCCGGTGCGGTCTCGAGCCTACCGTTCGCTGCGTGGGAGGGGGGCTTCACGAAGTTCGCCACCCTGCCGCCCGTGGGCTGGGGGGTCGTGGGCTACCTGTCCCTGCTGGGGACGGTGGTGGCCTTCCTGCTGTGGAGCGAGGGTCTCCAGCGGGTGGGAGCGGCGAAGGCCGCCCACTTCATGAACCTGGTCCCGGTCTGGATCCTGCTCGGGGCCGTGGGCCTGTTGCACGAGCGCCTCGGGCCGTTGCAGTGGGCCGGCATGGCGGCGCTGCTCGCGGGCCTGTGGGGAGCGAGCCTGGCCGAGGGCAAGGCCAAGCCAGCCCGCCGCGAGGAGCCGGCCCCCGAGCCCTTCGCCGCCGAGCCGCCGCGCGCCGAGCTGAGCGGCAGCGCCCGCTGAAAAAGCCCCCGGATCGCGCGCGATCCGGGGGCTTTTTCCTGGGGGAGAGGCTTACTTGCCGCCTTCCTTGAGGATCCAGTCGACCATGGCGTTGAGGTCGCCGGCCGAGAGCGCGGGGTGGGGGGTCATGGCCATGGTGCCCCAGTTGCCCGATCCGCCCTTCTTGATCTTGTCGGCGAGCATGGCGGGGGCCTTCTTGTTGCCCTTGTACTTCTTGGCGACCGCCTCGTAGCTGGGGCCGAGCTTCTTGGGCTCAGAGTTCTTGAAGGTGTGGCAGGCGATGCAGTCGCCCTTCTTGATCAGGTCGAGGCCCTTGCCGGCGGCGTGGGCGCTGGGGGCGACGGTCGCCGTCAGGGCGATCGCCGCGGCGATGATGGCGATGGTACGTGCCAAGGGTGAATCTCCTTGTTGAGAAGAATGGGGGGCAAGGGAGCTTCAAGACGACAGCTTCCCTGCTCCATTATAAGCCAGCGGGCTGCGGAAGTGGCGCCTTATCGAAGGGTGACGTCGCCGCTGATGGTCGAGCAGGTGAGCGCGGCGGTGCCGCTGTGGAGCTTGCCCTTGATGTGGCGCTTGGCGAAGATGGTCTCGCTCAGGTCCAGCTTCATCTCCAGGTCGCCCGAGCGGGTCGAGGCGTCCACGTAGCCCATCGAGCCGGGCAAGAGGCGCACGTCGATGTCGCCCGAGGTGGTGCTCGCGCTCATGGCGAAGGCGGCCTCGAGCTCGGCCTCGATGTCGCCGCTGATGCTCTTGAGCTTGATGTCGCCCGACAGCTTGCCGTCCAGGTCGATGTCGCCGCTGACGGTGCTCGCGCTGCCCGAGAGCCAGGCCTTGCGCAGGACGATGTCGCCGCTGATGGCCCGGGCGTCCATGTGGCCGGCGCAGTCGGTGGCGGTAAGCTCGCCGCTGACGGTGTTGAGCGAGAGGTTGCCCTCGATCCCCTGGGTCTGGATGTCCCCCGAGACGGTCTTGAGGTTGCCGTGGCCCGAGAAGCGCAGGCCGTCGGCGTACAGGTCGCCGCTGATGCTCGCGGCCTGGGGGACCAGGTGGCGGGGCAGGCGGCATTCGAAGTCGTAGCGGTGGCGCATCATCAGGGCGCCGATGGGGTGGCTCTGAGAGAGCGAGGCCGGGGGCGTGAGCTTCAGCTGGGCGCCCTCGCGCCGCAGCGAGACGGGGTGCTCGGCGAAGAAGGCCTGGGCGGCCTCGACGGTGGCACCCGGGATGTGCGCCACCACCTTGACGGCCACGTCCTCGCGGTCCTCGCCGATCAGCCGGATGGTGCCGTGGGTGTTCTGCACGTCGAAGCCCGCAAGGTCCGCCGTCTCGTTGAATTCGAGGGTCTCTTCGAAGGTGTGGGTGGGCTGCAGGTGGCTCTCGATCATGCCGAGGCCCTGGTTGAGCAGCCCCGACAGGACGTCGACCACCCGGCTGACGCCCTTGCCCACCTTGGGCAGGTGCTCGGTGGCGATCTGCTCGGGAAGGCGATCGAGGACCTTGTTGACCTGCTCGAAGGCCGGGGCCAGCTGGTGGGCGATGGACATGGGCGCCTCGGGCGCGGCGGAAGAAGTGCTCGCAGGCTGTGCGGCGGGCGCGGACTGGCCGAGGGCGGCAAGCAAGGTCGCCGCCTCGGTGGCGTTGATCTTGCCCTCCTCGAGCATGGTCAGGACCTTCATGCGTTCGTCGTTCATGGATTCAAATCCTCTAGCTTCGCGATCGCCTCGGCCGCGCTGAGCTCCCCGCGCTCCAAGGAGGCGAGGATCTCGGAACGATTCGGCGAAGCGCTCGGGGGGGTGGTCGGAGTGGTGCGCCCGAGGGCCTCGATGGCGCTCTCCAGGCGGTTGCGGACGGTGGGGTAGCTGACCCCGAGGGCCTTCTCGACCTCGCGGATGTTGCCGCGGCAGGTGACGAAGGTGACGATGAACTCCTGCAGGTCCGAGGGGAGCTGGGCCAGGAGGGGCAGGCCGAACGTGCCGCGGATGCTGGTGTCGCAGCCGGGGCAGGCCAGCTCGGTCACGCGCAGGGCGTCGGAGCACACGGGACAGCGGGAAGGGAACTGGTTCAATTTCATGCTTGAGAATTTAAAGCATGAAATTGAAAAAGTAAAGACCCGTGATCGATCGCAGCAAAAAGCAGGGGCGCCGATGACGGCGCCCCTGCTTTTTCGGGAAGTAGCCTACTCGATGTACTCGCGCAGGCGCTTGTTGCGGTTGGGGTGGCGCAGCTTGCGCAGGGCCTTGGCCTCGATCTGGCGGATGCGCTCGCGGGTGACGCCGAACTGCTGGCCGACCTCCTCGAGGGTGCGGCTGCGGCCGTCGTCCAGGCCGAAGCGCAGGCGCAGGACGTCGCGCTCGCGCGAGCTGAGGGTGCTCAGCACGTCGTTGATGTCCTCGCGCAACAGCTCGTGGGTCACGGCGTTGACCGGGGCCTCGGTCTCGCGGTCCTCGATGAAGTCGCCGAGGCGGGAGTCCTCTTCCTTGCCGATGGGGGTCTCGAGGGAGATGGGCTCCTGGGCGACCTTGATGATCTCGCGGAGCTTCTCGACGGTGACCTCCATCTCCTTGGCGATCTCCTCCTCGCTGGGCTTGCGGCCCAGGTCCTGCGCCAGCTTGCGCGAGACCTTCTTGAGGCGATTGATCGTCTCGACCATGTGCACCGGGATGCGGATGGTGCGGGCCTGGTCGGCGATCGCGCGGGTGATGGCCTGGCGGATCCACCATGTGGCGTAGGTCGAGAACTTGAAGCCCTTCTCGTGGTCGAACTTCTCGACCGCGCGGATCAGACCCAGGTTCCCCTCCTGGATCAGGTCCAGGAAGAGCATGCCGCGCCCGACGTACTTCTTGGCGATCGAGACCACCAGGCGCAAGTTGGCCTCGGCGAGCTTGCGCTTGGCGCGCTCGTTGCCGGCGGCGATCTTGCGGGCGAGCTCGATCTCCTGGGCGGGGCTCAAAAGGGGGATCGAGCCGATCTCGCGCAGGTACATGCGGACGGGATCGTCGGTCGAGACCCCCTTGGGGATCGAGAGATCGAGCGTCGGCTCGTCGCCTTGCTCGCTCGGCTCCTCCGAGGGCTCGAGGCCTTGATCCATGAGATCTTCGGCTTCGTCGTGGGGTTCTTCCGGTTCGGGGAAGACCTCCAGGATGTCGTCCACGGTCGCGTGGCTCTTGTCCTTGAGGCTTTCCGTCTTGTTGGCCAAGTTATTCATCTCCGTAGGTCCACCCTCACCGTCGACAAAGGATAGGGATGGTCACAAGGCAGCGGCTGGTTCCCGGATGGTGCGCCCATTTCTGGTTACCCCATCTTGTGGGTCGGCAACACGCTACCACTGCGCGATTTTAAGTCTTCCTTGCGCGTGAGCGCATGCTTGTACTGCCGCAAAACTTCGTTGATTTCGTCCGGGGGAGCGCTTTCGCGGATCGCCGCTTCCAGGAGCTCCTTGCAGGTGTCGTGCTCCTGGGTCCAGAAGCTGATCGCGATGGTGTGGATGATCGAGGTCGCAGCCTGCTCCACGTCGTGCCATTTCTCCGAGTCCGCGCCGAAGGCGAGGCGGGAAATGAACCCCTGTTCTTGTTCCCCAGTGTATTCGGTAAGTAACGCCTCCCAGCTCAATTCCTTGTCGGCCGGCCAGGCTTCGATCGTCTCTCTGAGCCATTGGCAGTCCTCGTCGGTGAAGGGGATGCCCGCCAAGTGCTCGGAGACGTCCTGTCGGACGGTGTTATGTTCGACCATCAGGGTCAAGAGATCCGCTTCGGCCTGACGGAAACCGTTCCGTTTTGCCAGGGGGGTGCCGGTCGACCTGCGGGGTGCTCTATTATGCCGGAACTCTTTCCCGATTTCCAGTGAGAGGGCATCCCGGCTGACGTCGAGGCGCTTGGCGAGCTGGGCGTAGAACTCGTCGCGCAAGACGGCGCTCGAGACCCGGCCGAGGATCTTCTTGCACGCCTGGACGGCGGCCTCCTTGCCCTCGGGGGTGTCGAGGCTCCCCTCGGCCCCCTCGATGGCGCGGTCGAGCTGGTACTGGATGAGGGTGGTGGCGCCCTCGACCAGCTCCTCGAAGGCCTCGGCGCCGTGGCTCCTGAGGAACTCGTCGGGATCCTTGCCCTGGGGGATGCGCAGCACGCGCACGTCCAGCATCGCCGAGCCCGCCACCTCCTCGAGGGTCGCGATCCCGCGGTCGGTCGCGGCCTGGCCGGCCTTGTCCGCGTCGTAGGAGACCACCACCCGCTTGGAGTAGCGCAGGAGGCTCTTGGCCTGGGGCGGCGTCAGGGCCGTGCCCAGCACGCCCACCGCCTCGGTGAAGCCCGCGCGGTGCGCCGCGATCACGTCCATGTACCCCTCCATGAGGAGGGCGCGGTCCTTGCGCTTGATCCCCTCCTTGGCGATGGGCAGGGCATAGAGGTGGCGGCCCTTGTGGTAGAGGGGCGTGTCGGGGCTGTTGAGGTACTTGGGCTCGTCGCCCGGGTGGATGGCGCGGGCGCCGAAGGCGATCACCTGCCCCAGATCCCCGGTGATCGGGAAGATGACCCGCCCCCGGAAGTAGTCGTAGAAGCCGTTCCCTTCTCGACGCGCCCGGACCAGCCCCGCGTCCTCCTGGACCTTGGCGCTGACGCCCTGGTGGGTGAGGTGGCGGTGCAGGGCGTCCCACTCGCGCGGGGCGTAGCCCAGGCCGAACCTCTCCTGCAACTCGGCGTTTACCCCGCGCTGGGCCAGGTAGGCCCGGGCGTCCTCTCCCGCCGGATCCTCGGCGAGGGTGCGCCGGTAGAAGGCTGCTGCCAGCTCGTTGGCGTGTCTCAGCAGCTTGCGCTCGTCGGCCATGGGGTCCGACTCGGCCACGGCGATGCCGTAGCGCTCGGCGAGCACCTTGAGGGCGTCGCGGAAGCCGAGGTTCTGCTGCTTCATCACGAAGGCGAAGACGTCGCCGCCCTCGCCGCACCCGAAGCAGCGGAAGATGCGCTTCTCCGGGTTGACGTTGAAGGAGGGGGTCTTCTCGCCGTGGAAGGGGCACAGGCCCGTGTAGTTGCGGCCCGATCGCTTGAGCACGACGCTCTCGCCGATGATCTCGAGGATGTCGGCGCGATCGCGCACGAGCTCGACCGGATCGAGCCCTCCGGGAAAGTCCTTGCTCATGGGGCGCTACTGCGATCCGTTCTTGCCGAAGATGGTCCAGGGCCTGGGGATGAAGATCTCCTCGTAGATGCGCAGGGCGTAGCGATCGGTCATGCCGGCCACGTAGTCGACCACGTGCTGGGTGTGGTTCTGGGGGTCGTAGGCCTCGCCCCACACGGCGCTCATCCTGGCGGGCTGCTCCATGAAGTGCGTGAACAGGTCGGTGACCAGCCGCCGGGCCTTGCCCTCCTCGGCCTTGGCCTCGGAGCCCAGGTAGACCTTCTGGAACATGAAGATGCGCAGCTCGGTCTGGATGTCCCACATCTCGGGGCTCATCCGGATCGTGTCCTGGCCGAAGCTCGAGACCACCAGGTCGTGGATCATGGCGCCGATGCGCTGGGCGTGGCTGGTGCCCAGCGCCCGGTAGCGCGCGGGAAGGTCCTCGAAGCGCAGGATCCCGGCGCGGATCGCGTCGTCCACGTCGTGGTTGAGGTAGGCCACCCGGTCGGCGATCTTCACGATCTGGCCCTCGAGGGTGTAGGGGGTCTCGACGCCGGTGTGCCAGCGGATGCCGTTGCGCACCTCATCGGTGAGGTTGAGGTTCATCAGCACGTCCGCGACCCGCAGGCTCTGGGCGTTGTGCTGGAAGCCGCCCGGCACGCAGCGCGCCAGGGCGTGCTCGCCGGTGTGGCCGAAGGCCGGGTGCCCCAGGTCGTGGCCCATGCAGATGGCCTCGATCAGGTCCTCGTTGAGGCGAAGGGCCCGCCCGATGGAGCGCGACACCTGCGACACCTCGAGGGTGTGGGTCAGCCGGGTGCGGTAGTGGTCGCCGTCCGGCGAGATGAAGACCTGGGTCTTGTGCTTGAGGCGGCGGAAGGCCTTGCAGTGGACGATGCGATCGCGATCGCGCTGGAAGTCCGTCCGGTAGGGGCACGGCGTCTCGGGCTTCTGGCGGCCGCGGGTCCTTGCGGCCTGGGCGGCTTTGGGCGAGAGGTAGGCGGCCTCGAAGGCCTCCTGCTGCTCGCGCATGTAGAGGCCGGGCACTTGCGGAGCGGTCGGATCGATCATGGCGCTTCTTCCGGTGGGTTCGTACTCGGGGGCTGCCTACGATTGTCCCACCCTCAGGCGATCGCAGCAAGGTCCGGCCCGCCGGGGTGGCTCAGACCGCGGCGGGCTCCGGGAGATCGGCCGAGACCAGGGCGGGCTTGGCGTCGTCGAAGCCGCCGTCCACCCGGCTGATCACGCAGGCCGCGAGGCTGTTGCCGATGACGTTGACCACCGTGCGGCCCATGTCCATGAAGCGATCGACGCCCGCGATCAGGGCGAGGCCCTCGACCGGCAGGCCGGTGCTCGACAGGGTCGCGGCCAGCACGACGAACGACACCCCCGGCACCCCCGCGATCCCCTTCGAGGTCAGCATCAGCACCAGCACGATCGACACGAGGTGGCCGAAGCTCAGGTGCAGGCCGTAGACCTGGGCGATGAAGGCGACCGCGAGGCCCTGGTAGAGGCTCGAGCCGTCCAGGTTGAAGGTGTAGCCGGTCGGGATCACGAAGGAGACGATCCCCTTGGGGCAGCCGAAGCGCTCCAGCTTCTGCATGATGCGGGGCAGCACCGTCTCCGAGGAGGCCGTCGAGAAGGCGAGCAGCATCTCGGGCCCGAGCATGCGAAGCAGGCGGAAGAAGGGGATCCTGGCCGACCATGCGATCGCGCCGAGCACCACCAGCACGAAGAAGGCCATGGTGACGTAGAGGGTGCCGACCAGCTTGCCCAGGGGGACGAGGACCCCGATCCCGTACTTGCCGATGGTGGCCGCGACCAGGCCGAAGACGCCGATAGGGGCGACCTTCATGACCATGTTGGTGAGCCTGAACATGGCGTCGGAGACCCCGTGAAGGAAGTCCACCACCGGCCGCCCGACGGCCCCCGCGCCCGCGAGGGCCACCCCGAAGAGCACCGAGAAGAAGATGATGGGCAACAGCTCGCCCTGCGCTGCCGACTGCAGGATGTTGGTCGGGATGATGTGAAGCAGCATCTGGATCGAGTCGTGGTGCTGGGCCGTGTACTGCGAGACGTCGGTCCTGGCGAGCCCCTCGATCGAGACCCCGTGGCCGGGCCTGAACAGGTAGGCCGACCCCACCCCGAGGACGATGGCCACCGTGGTGACGACCTCGAAGTAGAGCAGCGAGAGGCCACCGAGCTTGCCGACCCGCTTGAGGTCGCCGACCCCTGCCACGCCCAGGATCACCGTCGAGAAGACGATGGGCACGACGATCATCTTGATCATGCGGATGAAGGCGTCGCCCAGAGGCTGGACGCTCATCCCGGCCTGGGGCAGGAAGTGACCGAAGAGGGCACCGAGGATCAATCCCAGCAGGATCTGGACGGCGAGGCCCGGCAGCTTGAGCTTCATGGCGGTCGGGGGGCTCCTATCAATTAACAGGGAAGGGACCCCGACAAGATAGCGTCCCCGTCCAGCCCTGTCAACGCGCGGGCTCTGCTATGATTGGTCCCATGACAAGCACATCCTCTCTCGGCCGCCCCACCGACCTTCCCTGCCCCGCCTGCGGCGCCGCGATGCGCACCCAGCCCTACACCCGCGAAAAGGCCCTCGTCTGGTGCGCCGCCTGCGGCTGGAACCTCACGGGCAGCGCCAAGTTCCTGCGCTCCTCGAACCTTGGCGAGTTCGGCCGTGCCGCCTGGTTGCTGCCCCTGGCGGTGCCGGTGGCCCTCCTCTTCCACCGCCTGGACCCCTTTCTCGCCTACGGCCTCGATCTGCTGCTCGTGATCGGGGTCTTCGCCCCGGCCCTGATCCGCAGCCAGGGCAACCTGAACCTGGCGCGGACCTTCGAGGCCATGGCCGAAAAGCGGCCTTTTTCGCCGCGCGCCGCCGGCTGGCGCCCCGAGCCGGAGCTCGCGGCGGAGCCCCCGCGCCCGGCGGGCCTCAGGGGCACCACCGAGCCGATCAAGGGGCTCTTGATCCTGCTTCGCGTCTTGTGGTCGGCGCTGTTCGTCTCGGGGCTCTTGGCCCTGACGCCGCTTGCTCGCCTGGTGGGCCCCCGCGTGCAGGTCGTCGCCCTCGTGGTGCTCGCGCTCTGCATCCTGCCCTTGATCGGTTCGATCCTCGTCCTGGGGCTGGCGTTGCTGCGCGATCGGCACCTGGCGGCCTCGGGTCACGTGTGCGAGGGGGCGATCGCCCTGCAGGCGACCCACCTGCGCCGGGTGGGCAGCAGCGAGTGGACCCTCGTCTCGCGCTACCGCTACCGCTTCACCGACCCCCACGGCACCCCCCGCGACGGGGCGGCCCGCGAGGAGGGCCGGGCCACGGTCGAGGGCGCCGCCGTCACCGTGCTCGACTCGCCGCGCGACCCGCGCCTGCACGCGAGCTACCCCGCCTGCCTCTACCGGGCGGCCGAAGAGCGGGCGTCGGTGGGCGCCGCAACGAAGGCGTAACCCTGCGGCAAGAGAGAACCCATGCCTGCATGGTATAATGGAGCCTCTGAAACAGCATCTAACAACGCCAGGCATGTGTCATGCTTGGCCGCTGTGAGCGGCTTGATGGAACAGCTTTGTTAGACGCTTCAAGGAGGTGTTCTTGCGTAAACTCGCCGTCCTGAGCGTGCTGCTCATCGGGATCGCCCTGCCCGCCACCGCCGCGAGCCAGGCCCCCGCGCTCGCCAAGAACGATCCGGTCGTGCGCTTCATCTCCTCGCAGTACGGTCGCGCCAAGGCCGAGCGCTTCGCGCCGATCATCCACGCCAAGGCGACCAAGTACGGCCACGACCCGCTGCTCATCGCCCGCCTGATCAAGCTGGAGAGCGACTTCGACCCCCGCGAGCGCACCGGCGACGCCATGGGCCTGATGCAGATCCGCAGGGGACACGCCCGCCACGGCGAGGACCTCTACGACCCGACGACCAACCTCGAGTTCGGGTGCCGGATCCTCGCCGAGTACACCCGCGAGTTCAAGGGCGACAAGCACAAGGGCCTCTCCGCCTACCTGCACGGCCCCATCTACGTGGCCAGCCGCGGCGTGCGGCGCACCGGCTACAGCCGCCGCCTGCTGGGGGAATGAGCGAATCCTTCGACGCGCCCGGGGCCAAGCTCCGGGCGATCGACTTCAGCCCCCGCACCCTTGGCCTGCTGAGGCCCCTTAGCGCGCCCCTCACCTACCTGGGCCTGCGCGTGGCCGGGCGCGACGTGCCGGTCTACGCCTTCTTCGATCACACCTGCCGCGCGATCGCCTACCCGATGCGCTTCGCCGTCACCACCTGCCGCGACTGGCGCGGGGGGCAGCTCACCTACGACAAGCACCTGGGCACCGACTTCGTGGTGCCCGTGGGCACCCCCGTCACCGCCGCCGCCGCGGGGGTGGTGCGCTGCGCGAGGAGCGAGAGCGTGGGGGGGCGCTACCTGTGGATCGACCACGGGGGCGGCTACTCCACCGTCTACCAGCACCTGAGCGAGGCGCTCGTCCGTGAGGGGCAGAAGGTGGCGCGCGGGGAGCTCGTCGCGCGCTCGGGCGCTTCCGGCCTCGCCATCGAGAGCTTCTTCCCCCTGGTGCCGCCCCACCTGCACTTCGCGCTCTTCGTCGACGGGGTGCCCGCCGATCCCTTTCCCGGCGAGGGGTCGCCGGGCTTTTGGGAGGAAGCGACGGATCCGCGCCCTTACGACTTCGGCTCCGAGCTGGATCTTGCCCTGCCCTACGACGGGATCGCCAAGCGCGACCTGCTCGCGGCCTTCGCCGAGGATCCGCTGCTTGCGACCAACTTCATCCCGCCCCTCACGGCGCTTGCGCCCGAACACTTCAGCCACGGCGGCGACTGGCGCGAGCTCGTTGAGCGGCCGCGCCTGGCCTTGAGCCTGCCTTTTCGGGCCGAGGACGTCTCTCGTCTCGTCTTCAAGTGATAACGATTCAACATTAATAGGTCAAGGTGCGGCTTTTCGCGCAAGATCGATCCCGAGAGGGGCGATAGACCTATTAAGTAAGGATTAAATCTTTGTCATGGGACGATGAAAAGAGAGGTTATCGAGATGAAGCAGGTTCGCTTGGCCCTTATCGCGATGCTGGCGTTCGGCGCTCTGGCCGGCTGCGGCATTCCCTCGGGCTCGCCTCTCTCGGTGGCCGAGAGCGTCGATGCGGAAGCGGATCGCGCCTACTCGATCATCGACATGCAGGGCATCGGCCCGGTGTACGCCGCCAAGCTCAAGGAGGCCGGCCTCTCCACCACCTCCAAGTTCCTCGATGCGACCAAGACCCGCAAGGACCGCCAGGTGCTTTCCGAGAAGACCGGCATCTCGTACAAGCTGGTCCTGCGCTGGACGCGCAAGGCCGACCTGATGCGGATCTCCGGCGTCGGCGTCAAGCAGGCCGATCTGCTCGAGGCCTGCGGCGTGGCCTCGGTCAAGGAGCTGGCGCAGCGCAACGCCAAGAACCTGACCGAGCGCGTCTGGGCGGCCAACAACGTCGCCCAGCCCTTCGTCAAGGGCGGCACCCCCACCGAGACGCGCATCACCGCCTGGATCGCGGCGGCCAAGACGATCGCCCAGCAGGTCGACGACGAGCAGCCCTAATCGAAGGCGAAGGCTCTTTAGCCCGAGGCACCCCCGATCGGGGGTGCCTTTTTTCTATTGAGATTAGATTGTGACGATGTTGCGTTTTTTTTTCAAAATAGGACGAAAGTCCCAACTAATATCGAGCAAGAGAGGGTATCAATGCGGAGGGCCGCTCGAGGCCGCCCGATTCGAACGAGCCGCCGCGTCGCTTTTTCACGAGTGGAGAGCTTGCATGTCAGAACCTAAGAGCCGCCGAGAGGCGGGACGGAACGTGGGTAGGATGGGCGGCCCGGCCTTTGTGGGCCTCGCCTTGACCCTCGCCCTGACCGGCTGCCCCCAGGCCATGGGCTCCCTGTCCGGCCTGACGGGAACGCCCGGATCGACCACCGACCAGAAAACGGGTCCGGTCACGGTCAAGGTTTCCCCGCTGCAGGCCGAGGTTCCCCTCACGCTCGCGGCCCCCGCGCTCCAGCAGGCCGCGGGCCTCCAGCAAGCCGCGGGCCTCCAGCAGGCCGCGGGCCTGCAGCAGGCCGCGGGGTACCGGGTCCAGGCCGAGGATTCGGCCTACAGCGAGGCGCCGGTGCCCAACTCGGTGGTGATCGCGCTCTGCACCACGGGCGGCCAGCAGATCGTCGGCACCACCGACGCGCAGGGCCGGGTGCGCCTCAAGCTCGACCTCAACAAGGTCTACTACATCACCGCCCCCTTCGTGGATTCGCTCGGGGCCTACCGCGAGTTCCGCACGATCATCAAGGTCGGCAAGGAGCAGAAGGACAACCCCCCCGTCCAGCAGGTCAACTTCGCCTCGACCGTGGTCACGGCCGCCATCACGGCGAAGAGCGGCGGGGATTTCCGGAACCTCAAGTCGATCGACGTCAAAGAGGTCCAGAAGGCGGTCGACGCCACCCAGACGATCATCAGGGCCAAGGCCGAGATCCTGGCCTCCATCCTGCTGGACACCAACGCGGGGAGCGCGGTGTCGGTCGACCTGGCCCTCAAGACGATCGCCATGGCCCGGCAGAGCGATCCGGCCCTCGCCAACGTCCCCAGCCCGATGGATGCGGTCGAGGAGGCCCACCAGAGCCACGACGACACCGTGAGCCTCAAGGCCTCCGGCGAGGAGGAGACGGTCACGGTGACCCTGAAGGACGGCGAGGACGCGGCCAAGGTGGCTCAGGAGCAGCTCGTGGCCGCCACCCCGGCTCCGACCCCGACCCCGAAGGCGACCCCGACCCCGGTCGCCACCCCGACCCCCACCATGCCGACCGTCTCGAGCTTCGAGTTCGAGCCGGGCATCCCCACCCAGGTCTTCCTGCCGCTCGTGGTGAACGGGACGCCCGTCGCCGACCCCGCCTATCCCGGGGCCGCGATCATGAAGACCCGGACCGTCCTGTCCGACCAGACGGCGATCGCGGCGGCAAAGTGGTCCATCGCCGCGGGTGACCAGGGAGGCAAGATCTCGGTCGGCGCCGGCATCCTGCGCATCGATCCGGCGGCCGGCCCCGGCTACGTCAACGTCAAGGCGGAGCCCATCCTGCCCTCCGCCTTCTCCTTGGTCATGCCGATCCAGCTCCTGGCGACTCCCGAGCGCGTGACCTCGGTTCAGACCGCCCTGCCGGCGGGGGTCCCGAGCCTCACGGTGCCCGCCGACTTCACCGTGCCCGGCGACAACAACCTGAACGGCACGACCTCCGTCAAGCTGAACACCCGCATGGTGTGGAACGACCGCCACGAGTCGACGCTGTCGGGCGCCTCGAGCCACCTGAAGTGGACCACCACGACCCCGAACCTGGTGTCGGTCGACGCGGACGGGACGGTCCGCGCCCTGCCCAACAGCGGGGGCGGCACGGCCGTGGTGAAGGTCACGGCCACCTTCCCCGTTGCTCCGACCAACCGGCTGGTCGCCACGCCCTCCGCGACCGTCCAGATCCCGATTTTCCGCAAGTCCGAGACGCCGATCGAGATCATCTTCCCCTCGTTGTAGTGGCAAGGAGTCCGCAGGTGAGATTGAAGAAATACCTTCGCTGGGAGCTCGTGCTGGCGCTGAGCTTGGTGGGCTGTACCGCCGCGATCCCCAACCGCCTCGGGAGCCAGCCCGAAGCCCCCGGGGCCGAGACCGCGCTCCCTGGCGCGCCGGTCGCGCGGGGCGGCAACCTCTACTTCCAGATCCGCTGGCCCGCCCGCGCGCCTCTGAGCACGCAGGCGGCCCAGTTCGACCCCGACGCCGTCAAGGTCCTCATCAAGAAGGCCGACGGCACCGAGATCCAGTCCCAGGTCCTGATCCGGCCCACCGACGGGACCTTCGAGCGGACCGCGAAATTCACCCTCGATCCGGCCCTGAAACAGGTCGACGTCTTCGCCGAGGCCTACGGGGCGGACAAGCTGCTGGCCAAGGGCAAGCACCTGGCGGTCCCGATCCGCGACAACACCTCGACCCCCGTGGCGATCGCCCTCGACCTGGTCGATCAGGGCGGCGGCCCGTCGGGTCTCGACTTGCGGCTGGCTCGCGAGCTGGAGATGCTGTACAGCCTCCCCCAGCTGGCCGCGCGCTATTCCAACCTCGCGGGGTACGAGCAGTCGGCCGAGATGCAGGAGCTGAAGGCGGCCATCGAGGCGACGATCGCCCGGGTGTTCCCGGACCACCGGGACGACAGGTCCGCCTCGCCGGCGCCCGACGCGACGTTCAAGCCTTTGTCGTACCGGGTCCAGAGCCTCGAGAACCCGACGTTCCGGCTCGTCGACGCGCCGTTCCAGGCCGTCGACCTCGTGGACGGCGCCCCGAGCGCCATGTACTGGCCGGGCTTCCAGGGGGCCTACGCCTTCAGTGGCGGCCAGACGGGCCTGCACGCCCTGGACTTCAAGGTGACCCCGACCGGGCAGGACCTGACGACGGCGAACCTTGCCGGCGAGCTCGAGGCCGATGCCTGGGTCCCCGAGCCTGGTCTCACCCAGATCGCCAAGGGCTACGAGGCCGGCGCCTCGGAACTGAGCACGCGCTCGATCGTGTTGCTGGGGGGCATGCGCCCCGACTACCGGACCGTGAGGCGGGCCAAGCTGCACGCGGACGTCGCGCCCCAGGGCCTCGCCTCCAAGGGCGGCGCGCTGGACCTCGAGCTGGACCAGGTCCGGGACGTCTCGAGCACGGCCTTCTTCCAGTTCCTCCAGTCCAAGGTCCAGTCGCCCCTTCCGACCAGCAACTGGCCGTCGCACGCGGCGATCGTCGCCCATACGCCGACGATCGCGGCCACGGCCGACATCAAGGCCGCTGACGACTTCCTGGGTGGCCAGCTGAAGTCGAACTGGCGCCTGCGGGACAAGGACGGCCAGCCGGGCTACTACGACCTGGCGCTGAGCGTCCAGGAGCGCCTGGGCACCGTGAACGGCAAGCCGGAGATCGCCGGGGCGGACGTGGCTTTCGCCCTGGACGACGTGGCGCTCGGCCTGCGCCTGAAGGGCATCGCCCACGTGGAGACCTCCCCGCCGAAGGTGAACGTCCAGGCCAGCTTCGTCGACATCACCTCCAACCTGGTCCTGGGGACCCTCAACTACGACTTGCCCATCGACGGTCTCGGCCGCGTGGACTTCAGCCGCCTGGCCTCCTGGCCTGTGCTGACGGTCGCCGACCCGACGAAGCCGGATGCCACGAAGACGTCCTACCGCCTGACGCCGGGCTTCTTCTCCGGCGACACGAACGGCATGATCAAGGTCGAGGTGCGATAGGTGAAAGCCATGAAGCAAACGCATTTCCACAAGTTGGCCCTCCTGGCCCTTTCGGTGGCGATCGCGGGGTGCGCGCTCCCGAGCTCCCTGGGCGGCCTCGGGACCCCCTCCCGGGTCGACGCGGTCCGGCCCGCGACCGGGACCGGCACCGTGGAGCTCCACCTCCACTGGCCCGGCCGGCGCGCGGGTTACGCGGCCCAGGCCATCCCCGACCGGGCGGCCTACGCGGTGGTGACCCTCACCGAGGCCTCGGGGTCGGTCCACACCGTCACCCTCGAGCGCTCGGCCGCGGGCACCCCCGAGCCCGGCTCCTCGCCTGGCCCCACCCCTGGGCCCGACTCCTCGCCGAGCCCGGCGCCGAACCCCCCGAAGGATGAGCAGGGCGGCTCGCCCGTGCTGGGAGGCTCCAGCTGGAGCCTCGCCGAGCAGGAGAACGTCACCCTCAAGGCCGAGCTGTTCGACCGCGCGGGCCAGCCGGTCGGCCAGGTCACCAAGACGGTGGACGTCATCGCGGGCTATCACTCCGTCGTCGCGATGGACATCCTGGTCGAGGGGGCCCCGAGGCTCACGACGGTGAACCCGACGGCCTTCAAGATCGGAGACCGGATCGTCCTGGACGGCCAGAACTTCGGGTTGTCCCACCCTGACTGGTCGCCCGCCAGGGTCTACCTGGAGAGCGAGGGCACCTACGCGTGGGGCTCGGCCTTCGGGCCCAACTCCAACCAGTACCGCAACATGGTCTACCTGCCCCCCTCCAGCGTGACGGTTGCCTCCGACTCCCAGATCGTGGTCACCATCCCCGCCACCATGGACAACGGCTGGCACTTCGTCGATTCCCTCTGGAACTACTTCCACGGGAGCGGCCCCCAGCAGCTGTACCTCGGGGTCACGGTGGACGGCGTCAACTCGAACCGGGTGCCCGTCTCCATCCCCAGGGGGACCTCGGCGGCGGTCGGTGTGACCGTGGAGCAGGGTGGCGAGGCGCCGACCCGTGCGGCGGCGACGGCCTCGGTCGACCTGAGCGTGGCCCCCTACGGGATCCCCACGGCGAGCGGGTCGAAGTGGGTCTACGAGATCGTCGACTCCTACGGGGACCAGGGTAGCAGCCCGCCTCACTCGATGACCGTGCAGCTCACGGGTGACAACGGCGATGCCCTCGTCTCGTCCGGCGAGCAGGGTTACCAGGGCCAGGGCTGGACCACCAACGTGCGTTGGGATTGGCAGTGGGGTGTCCTGCGGCAGCTCGCGGCACCCGCGGCCCAGGGGATCCAGGTCCTGCCCGATCAGGTGGTGGCCGCCCCCGGTGGGAATCAGATGAACGCCAAGCACCTTTTCTACACCATGCAGGGCGGCCCGGACGGCACCACGGTGCGCGACGTCTGGATCGTGCCGGGGATCGGTCCCGTCCGCATCCGCGAGGTCAGCCTCTACATGAACCAGGATCCCGCGAACGCGGGCAAGGGCATGGCGCGCCAGACGCGCGAGTACCGCCTGGTCGCCTTCGAGCCGCCCACGAGCCCCTCGCCGGCACGTCAATAGGGAGAGTGAGACCCATGCGCATGCAGAATCGTTCCCTCGTCGTGGCGACGCTCGCCCTCTCCCTTGCAACCCTGAGCGGTTGCGCCGCGCTTCCCGGAAGCCTCTTCGCCGGGCGGCCCGAGGCCGGCGCGACGGCCCGCGAGACGAGCAGCCTGAAGGTGCTCGTCGACTCGGGCGCCTACCAGACCCAGGGGGTGGACCTGTCGGCGATCGCCATCCACGTCAGCCTGGAGTTCCCGTACCAGTCCGACTCGGCCCCCCTGACCCTCGACGTCCAGAGCGGGGTGCCCGCGGTGTTCAAGGACCTGGCGCCCGGTCACGCCCGGATCACCGTCTCGGCCCTGAACGTGGTGACCAACCAGGTCGTCGACACCCAGTCGCGGTGGATCGACCTGCTGCCCGGCGTCCAGGCGGCGGCCCAGTTCGCCCTGACCGTGGGCGGCTCCACCGCGGCCGACGTCGGCTTCACCTTCGGCCCGGACACCCGGGACTACCGCACCTTCGACCAGAACGACGGCCTCGATCCGGAGTTCCGGGCCGGGGCCGGGAACGGCCAGCCCAGCGGCGAGCGCCGGGTGATGCCGTTCCTGCTGGTGACCCCCGAGGGCACGACCCCGCTGGTCTTCACCGCCGACCGGGATCACCTCGAGCGTCAGATCGGGAACCAGCCTTCGGTGAGCTACCCGTCCAGCAGCTGGTATCAGCTGCCGGCCCATGCCGAGCGGATCGACTCCGAGCCCTTCATGGGGCACGACAAGGTTCGGCACTTCCGCTGGTCGAACACTCTCGAGATCGCCGGCCAGAGCCACTTCTACACCTTCGATCGATGGGTGACCCCCTTCGACGGGACGATCAAGGAGACGCTCACCGAGAACGGCGCGGTCATCTCGACCCTCTCGCGGGCTCCCATCCAGATCGCCGGGATGCTGCTCAGGAACGGGGCCCCGCTGACCATGCCCTTCCCGGTCGGCCTCAGGCGCTGGGACGGCTCGGCCTCCGTGCCGGTGCCCGCCGGCACCACGCGGGACCCTCAGGGCACCAGCCTGTTCTTTGGCCTCATGCCCGGCAGCTACCAGATGGTCTACGACGCCTCGATGGGCTACCAGGACCCCTCGCTCGCCGCCCTCGTCGTGTCCGAGCCGGTGCAGGTCGGCGAGGCCGGCCCGGTGCCCCTGAGCCTCGACCTGGGCTGGGACCTCTTCCCTACCATCGGCGGTCCGAGCGCGAAGCACGACTTCACCCCCGGGGTGGACGCCTTCGGCTTCGCTCCGAAGGCCGGCGCGCCCAACGCCGAGTACCAGGTGATGGTCGCCTCGGCTTCCTACTCCCCGGACGGCCCGCCGATCTTCCAGCCGGTCTGGAGCTCCGCCTGGGGGCCCGCCGGGGGTGTCGACTGGAACGGGCAAGCGGGCCAGGAGGCTCCCGATCGCGTCGGAACCGACGTGCCGCCCGGGGAGTACGCCTATCTGGTCAAGTTCCGCAAGCAGGGGACGGCCTTCGGGGGCGCGGGCTACTACGGCCAGAGCCAGTGGCAACCGTTCCGCCTCACGCCCGTGCAGCCTTAAAGGATGGGAAGGAAGCGCATGAAACTTTCGAAGCTTTTCGTCTCGGCTGCGGCCCTCTCGCTGGCGATCGCCGGTTGCGCGGTGATCCCGGTGACCCCCGACGCCCCCGGGGTCGCGACCGCCCCGCAGACGGCCCCGGCCCTTTCCCTCAAGATCGACTGGGGGCGTCGCGTCCAGGCGGTGGCGAGCGACGTGGCAGGCGCGACCGTCAGCCTCACGGTCGCGGACCGGACCTTCGTGGCCCAGGCGACCCCCTCGATCGCCCCTGCGCCGGTCGCGTCGCCCACGCCTTCCTTCGATGGGCCCCCGCCGCCGCCGAGCGAACCCCCCATCCTGGATGCGGTCGACTTCTCCAGGCAGACGGGTTCGGAGCTGGTCCCGGGTGACGCGAGGGTCCGCGTCGAGGCTTACGACAAGGATGGACGGGTGATCGGCGTCGGCGACGCCGTGGTGCCGCTGCTGGTCGGGCGCCGGAGCTACGTTCAGGTCCACGTGAAGCTGGACAGCACGGGGCGTTCGGACTACATGCCCCTCACGCCGCTGGGGCCGCAGCCGTCCCCCGGCTGGGTCCCCTCCCCCGAGCCGGCTCCGTAAGCGGCTCGTCCTCCAGGCTGAAAGGCGCCCCCTGATGGGGGCGCCTTTCAGCCTGGGTAGGGGGCTCGTCGCCCCACCCGTAATAAGGGCGGCTTACTTCGGGTAATAGGATAATGGTCCCTCGCTTGCTGCCATCGAGCCGAGCGAGATGCTGTCCCATGCCCTGGAGAACCGACATGCCGGAACCGAAGTCCTCGCGCCTCGCGCTCGCCCGTCGCGCCGCCGTGCCCCTCGCCCTTGCCCTCTCGCTTGCCGGCTGCCCCCAGTCCGGGATGGACTGGCAGAAGACGGGCACCACTCAGCCCCCGGCCAGCAACCTGGTGACCGTCGCCTCCCTCGCAACCGTCGCTCCCATCCGGGTGACCGCGCCCTCGCTGCAGCAAGCGGCGGGCCTCCAGCAGGCGGCGGGCTTGCAGCAGGCAGCGGGCTTGCAGCAGGCGGCAGGGTTGCAGCAGGCGGCGGGCTACTTCGCGCAGGCCGGCTACCGCATCCAGGAGGGTGAGAACTTCTACGCCGAGGTGCCGGTGCCGGGGGCCGAGGTCATCGCCTATCCCGCCGCCGGCGGCGAGCCGGTCGTCGGCCGAACCGACGACCAGGGCTCCGTCCGGCTCAAGCTGGACGTCAACAAGGTCTACACCATCGTCGCCAGGTTCAAGGACGCCACGGGCCAGGACCGACAGTTCAAGGCCATCACCAAGGTCGGCAAGGACCAGGTGGACAAGCCCGAGCAAGAGAAGGCCCAGCTCAAGCTGGACCTGGCCACCACTCTGGTCGCCGAGACGGTCGCGCACGCCCAGGGCGGCAACCTGAAGACCGTCGACGTGGCCAAGGTCGCCGAGGCTGTCGCCGCGACCAAGACCGTGCTCGAGGCGAAGCCCGAGGCCCTCGTCGAGGTCCTCCTCAACACCGACACCACCAAGCTCGACGAGGTGCAGCAGGCCCTCAAGCGGATCTCGTTCGTGCAGCAGACGACCGACGCGCTCAAGGCCTTGCGCGATGCGGCGGATGCGCTGGCGGCGGCGCAGACCAGCTTCGATCCCTCGGTCAACACCCGCAAGGGCGGCGAGCAGGAGCCCGCCGAGCCGACGGCGACCCCCACCCCGACGCCGCCTTCGGGCATCACCCCGATCCCGGTCAAGGCCCCGACGGCGCTCAAGGTCTTCGAGGCGGCCTCGATGTTCCCGACCAAGGTCTACATCCCCTTCAGGGTCGATGGCGAGGACGTCAGCGACCCCGCCGCCTTCCCGACGGCCCTGCTCCTCAAGGCGAACGCCAAGCTCACGGACGACACCGTCTTCGAGCCGGCCTGGTCGCCTGTGACCGAGAAGGCGGGCGTCAAGGTCGTGGGCAGCCTGCTCGTCGTCTCCTCGAACGCGACGCCCGGCTCGATCACGCTGCGGGCCTCGCACGGGGACCGCTCCTTCCAGGTCGGGCCCCTCGAGGTCCTGAGCACCCCGGTGCGGGTCAAGAAGGTCTCGCTCTCGGTGTCGCAACTGGAGCTGGTCGTGCCGCCCGAAGGGGACCTGCCGCCGGGGGCAACGCTCATCGGCGCCTCGACCGCCTCGATCGGGCTCAACCTCGAGATGAACAACAAGACGACCTCCACCGACTTCGGCCTGGTGGCGTGGTATGCCTCGCCCTCGGCGCACGTGCGGGTCGATGCGCCTAATCGCCAGCTGCGCGTCTTGCCGGGGGCGCCGGTCGGCCCCTACGACATCTACGCGCTCGCGGCCACGGACAGCGCCACGGTGTCGGCCAAGGTCCAAGTCCAGGTCGTGCGCAAGAGCCGGCTTGGCGCCGAGATTCAGTAGCGGAGGATGTCAGACGTGAGAATGAAGCGAATCCTTCGCTGGGAACTTCTGCTCGCCATGAGCTTGGCCGGTTGCACGACGGTCGCGCCGAATCGCCTCGGCTTGCCCCCGGCTGCCACGAGCGAGGCGTCCGATACTTCGGCGATCGCACCCGCCCCTCACACCAGCGGCTTGATGCTCACCATTCGCTGGCCCGAGCGGAAGGGTCTCGCGACCCAGGCCATCCCGGAGGCCACCGAGAAGATCGTGGTGACCATCCGGGATGCGAACGGCGCCAAGGTAGGCGAGAAAACGGCGAATCGACCGGCCGCCGGTCAGCCGAACACCCCGAGCGCCCTCACCTTCGATCTGAACCCCTCGCTCGGAACGCTCACCCTCGAGGCGGTCGCCTACAGCAAGACGAACGAACGACTGGCGGAGGGCCGGAAGACGGATATCCGCCTGCTGGACAGCGTGGCTTTCAGCGTGTCGATCACGCTGACGGATTTGAACGCCGCCGAACTGATGATCGACGTCGGGGTGAATCCGGGCCCCTTCGCGCCTTCGCGCGAGGCGGGGGATTATTACGTGGAGCTCGAGGATCGCTACCTCACGGGCGGCAACGAGGCCTCGGGCAGCCAGTGGGTCTATCGCGTGCGCGAATCCGGGCAGCCGGACAAGATCCAGACCATTCGCCTGATCTGGGAGAATTTCGCCGAGAGCTGGTACGGGGGCGCGGAGATCCTGGAAGGGGGCGAGGTCCTGGATGAGACGAACCTCCGCTGGGGGGATTCCCTCTACGCCTTCATGATCGCCCTGGAGGGGCCGGTTTACCAGCTCGCGCCCGACCCCGCCCTGCCGGAGGTGATCCGCTACGGCTGTACCACTCGTCGCCCGTATTACCCCCTTGGTGAGCAGGATCCCTGGGCGGGGGCTCGGCGTGAGGTCTGGTTCAAGCCCGGCGTCGGCGTGATCAAGGTCCGGGATGTCCGCCTCAGAGCGACCCCCAACGGGCCGGCACGCGAGACGCGCGAGATGGAACTCTTGTCTGCGTCTCTGCCCGTGCTCTCCGCGGTGCCCGGCAGCGCTTCGAACGCCTAGCGCCGCCGAGGATCCGTCGAAATGAAGAGGTTCATCATGTGGAATCGATTATTCGCACTGGTGGCGCTATCGCTGTCGCTCGCCGGTTGCTCGGGCATGGGCGGGATGCCCTGGCCGGCGGGTGAACCCCTGCGTCAGGAGCAAGGCGTCCAGCTCGGGAGTCTCAAGGTCCGCGTCCAGGGCACGTATCGCGCACAGACGCTCGATGCGGCCACCATCCGCGTGCTGCTCGAAGCCTTCGAGGGCAATGGGGCGGCACCGCGCACCCAGGAGCAAACCCTGTCGGCGGCGGGTGAGGCGCGTTTCACCGGGCTGAAGCCCGGCCAGGCGCGGTTGACGGTCTCGCTTGCGAGAGGGGGACGCACCCTCGATCAGCAAATCAAGGCTTTCAACATCCAACCCGGTGACAACGCGTTCTCCTTCGTCTTGCAGGACGGGACGAGCGCCCTTGATCTCGACCTGGGTAACGCCAGGGTTCGCCTCAAGGACGTTCGTTCCGAGCCGGGGTTCGAGGCCATGCCCTCGCTTGGGATCGAGGAGAGGTGGGTGTTCGAACAGACCCTCGCGAACGATGCGACGCGGTCGGTCACCTACTGGAACGACAGTGGCATCCTGCGCTACAAGCTCGATGAAGGCTACTGGCAACAGCCCGGCAGCGAGGCGGGCGAAGAGGAGGATCCCCTTACCACCGTGCCGGATCATGCCGCCGTCGCGCCCTCCGAGGTTCCTGCCTGGCCGGCGAATGTTCGCACCTGGACCTGGGAAAACGATTACCCAGATCCCTGGGATTCCGAGCAAGTGCGCACGTATCGCTTCAAGCGCTGGTACTCCCCGACGCACGGCCTGCTGCGCGAGGATATCTATGAAGCCCGCGGCGGGGAGCTCGTCTTCGTTTCGCGCATGACGCTGAAGGGGTGGTAGCCATGGCACACAAGCAACGGTTCTCGTCCCGGGGCGTGGGATGCGCGGCGGCGATCGCCCTTCTCGCCGCAGGGTGCGCCGCGACGCCCACCGGCTCCTCGAATGTCCCGGCCGTGACCCCGAAGGCCTCGCTCGCCCTGCGCTTCGCCGCGCCGCGTCGGATCCAAGCGCAAATCTTCGAGGCGACGGGGGCGACCGTCAGCATCACGATTCCGGGGAAGCCCTCGATCACGGTGCCGATCGCGGTGGACGTGATGGCCGAGGAGTTCGACGGGGCGATCGACGACCTGCCGGAAGGGGATGCGACGGTGCGCATCGACCTCTACCGTGGGCAGGACTTCATCGGAACGGGCGAGGCGCTCGTCCCGTTGATTCTCGGGCAGCGGAGCAACGCCTACATCCAGCTCTGGATGGACAGCCGGGGTCGTACGGACTTCATTCCGCTGAGCCCGCTGCCGCCGCACCCCCCGGAACCTTGGCCGCCCGAGGAACAACCGGAAGTCCCGCCCCCTTCGGAAAATCCGCCCGGTTAGCTTGGTCCTCGAAGCGCGCGTCCCTCGACAGCCTTGTCGGGGGACGCGCGCTTCGAGGCGTTCAGGCCACCCACTCGTTGCGATCGCCGTCCGGGGCGTTGCGCTCGGGCCTCAGCCCGCGCAGGACGGCCTGGATGTCGTTCTCGTAGAGGACCTCGTGGTCCAGGAGGCCCTGGGCGAGGCGATCCAGGTCCGATCGGCGCTCGACGAGCACCTCGCGGGCCTGCTCGTAGGCCTCGCGCAGGAGCTGCTCGACGGCCCGGTCCAGCCGCTCGCGGGTGGCCTCGGAGCAGCTCAGCTCCTTGTAGTTGACCGGAAAGCCCCCGAGCATCCCGAGCTCCCAGACCAGCAGCTCCGCGATCTTGGTGGCGCGCTTGAGGTCCGAGTGGGCGCCGCTGGTCACCTCGCCGAAGACCATCTCCTCGGCGACGCGCCCCCCCATCAGCACGGCGAGCTCCGAGGCGTACTCCTCGCGGGTGACCAGGTGCCGGTCCTCGCGCTCTACCGACCAGGTGTAGCCCAGGGCGTGGCGGCCGGTGGGGATGATCGAGGCCTTGTGCAGGCGCTTGTGGGGCTGGGTGCGCAGGCCGACCACCGCGTGCCCCGCCTCGTGGAAGGCGACCACCCGGCGCTCGTCGGGGCTCAGGAGCTGCCCGGCGTTCTCCAGCCCGATCCCCAGGCGCTCCATGGCCTTCGAGAAGTCCTCGTGCCGCACCTGCGAGCGATGGCCCCGCACGGCGAGGATCGAGGCCTCGTTGACCACCGAGGCCAGATCCGCCCCGCTCATGTTGGCGGCGGCCCGCGCCAGGGCGCGCAGGTCCACGCCGCGGTCGAGCTTCACCTTGCGGGCGTAGTGCGCAAGCAGCGCCTCGCGCCCCTTGAGGTCGGGCAGCCCCACGTGGATCTTGCGGTCGAAGCGGCCCGGCCGCAGGAGGGCCGCGTCGAGCGACTCCTCGAAGTTGGTCGCCCCGATGGTGATCACGTTGGCGTCGCGCCCGAAGCCGTCCAGCTCGACCAGGAACTGGTTGAGGGTGTTGTTTCCCTCCTGGCCGCCGAACTGGTTGCTGCTGCGCGAGCGCCCCAGGGCGTCGATCTCGTCGATGAAGACGATGGCGGCGGGGTGCTTGCGGGCCTTCTTGTAGAGGGAGCGGATCCGGCTGGCGCCCACTCCCACGAAGACCTCGACGAAGTCGGCGCCGGAAAGAGAGTAGAATGGCACTCCGGCCTCGTTGGCGATCGCCTTGGCCAGGAGGGTCTTGCCGGTGCCGGGCGGCCCGACCAGCAGGATCCCCTTGGGGATCTTGGCGCCGATCCGCTCGAAGTCCTTGGCGTTCTTGAGGAAGTCGACGACCTCCTGGGCCTCGCGCTTGGCCTCGTCGACGCCGAGCACGTCCGTGAAGCGCACGTCGTGGTTGGTCTCGCGGCTGGGGTCGAACTTGGCGCGGTTGAACATCCCCCCCATCACCCGCGCGTACACCAGGCAGAAGACCACGGCGTACAGCACGATCATGACGAAGGTGAGGGCGAGTTGGATGAGGATCTCGAGCATGCGACACCTCCTCGATTGGGGCCCCGGAATCGTAGCATTCAAGCAAACCTTCCCCGTTCTCCCGTGGCGCCAAAAACCCTCCCCAGAATTGACCAGGGCCGAAGGGAGGGAAGCGGCGAGAATCGGGTATAGAGGGAGGAACCCGCCGTCGGGTACCTGCCGCGAGGGGGCGGCCGCCATGGGACAGGACGCGCTGCAGCCGGATCGTTTGAGCGAAAGTCACATCGACCTTCACGACCGGCAGCACTTCGAGATCGCCTTCAACTACGACGCCTCGCCCGCCCTGGTCCGCCCGGACGGCCGGGTGCGCTTCCGCGTGGACGCCTTCTTCTTCCTGCCCTCCAGCCTGGGGGTCTCGGCCCTCTCCTACGGCAAGGACGACTTCTTCAAGGACGTCCTGAGCTACCTGCGCTTCAAGACCCCCGACCTCGACAGCCAGGCCCTGGCGGATCCGCTCAACCCCCTCTCGCCTCTCAACGTCCTCAGCTTCAACCTCAAGCAGCTGGTGGAGCTGCCGGTCCCCGACCCCGCGCTCGAGACCTCGACCGTCCACGAGGCCAAGCTCCTGGGGTGCATCCTGATCGCCAACTGGCGCGACCTGCGCAAGCAGGCCAGGACTCTCGTCAAGGCCCTCTCCCGCTTCGCGCGCCCGACCCCGGGCTTCGCCGAGGCGATCGCCGATCTGCGTTTGCGCCTCGAGGCCGAGCACGCCCTTCTGATGCGCTATCGGGGGCTGCGCCGCGCCTACACCGACAACCAGGCGAGCCTCCCCGGGGCCGTGCTCGACGCCCTGCGGGTGGTGGACGAGTACCTCACCTATCGCTTCGACGAGAACCTCGGCAAGATCCACGAGGCCTTTTCGCCCCTGGGCGACGCGGCCGCCGAGCTCGAGGAGCGCCTGCGCTGGCTCGGTTCCTACGAGGCCCTCTACCGGCAGGAGGAGGGCTTCGTCTGCCTGTCCAGCTCGGATCTCCAGTCGTTCGAGCGGTACACCTACCGGACGGGCGCCCTCAAGAAGCACCTGGCCGAGGTCCTCTTCCTGGACGTGCAGACCGTGCGCGAGGTGCGCCGCTACCGGGGCCTGGTGGCGGCCCTGGGGGCGGGGCTCGCGGCCTTCTGGAGCACGCTGGGCGATCGCAACGTCAACGTGCAGCTGCACGGCGTCTCGACCGCGGCGCTCATCCTGATCGTGGTCCTGGTCTACATCCTCAAGGACCGCATCAAGGAGTTCTTCAAGGACTACGTGGCCACCCAGGTGCAGCGCCTCTTGCCGGACCAGCGCATGACGATCACCGACCCCATGACGCGCCAGCGCATCGGCTCGTGCCGCCAGACGGTCCGCTACGAGCGCAAGCGCCGCCTGGCCGCCGACATCCGCCGGGTGCGCGAGTTCACCCACACCATCGACCTGGACGAGGCCCGCGAGGAGGAGGTCCTCTCCTACCGGCACGACATGACCCTCGAGGCCCGGCGGATCCACGCGACCCACTCGCGCCGGATGCACGTCAAGCACATCCTTCGCTACTCGGTGGCCAACCTCCTGCGCCGCCTGTCGGACCCCCACGTCAAGGTGTCGCGCTTCAACCCGCGCACCGGCCGCTTCGAGGTCGTCATGGCCCCCAAGGTCTACCACGTCAACGTGGTCTTCAGGGTCGCCGCCATAGGTCCGGACGGCAGGCTCGCGGACCCGGTCTACCACCGCCTGCGGGTGATCCTCAACAAGGACGGCATCGATCGGGTCGAGAAGGTCGTCCAGAACAAGCACATGCGCGAGATCGGCCAGGAGACGCAGCCGGAGGTCCTCGAGCGCGCCGACGACCTGAGCCTGAGCGAGGCCGAGGATCTATCCCCGAGCTAGCCGCGGGCGCCCACCGAGCTAGCGGCGCTTTCAACGCCCGCGGCGATCGTGAACAATGGGGGCCTGGTGATTCGGAGGCCCCATGCGCGTTCAGTCCCGCATCCTCCTCGGCTACAGCCCGGTGCTCGCCATCCTCGCGGCGCTCCTGGCGCTGGCGATCACGGCGAGCTACCTCGCGGCCCTCGCCTCCGATCGGGCCTTCGACAGGACCCTGCCCGCCATCGTGGGGGGCGAGGAGCTCCTCTCCTTGGCGCGCAACCTGGAGGCGCTCGAGTACGTCTACTTCCTCGAGGCGTCGATGCCGGGCCGGGCCAGGAGCGCCATGGCCGAGTTCGATCGGACGAGCCAGGAGTTCGACGGCTACTATCGGGGCATCCTGGCCGTCGCGGACACGCCCGTCGAGCGGCGCCACCTCGCCGAAATCGACCGGGCCTACAAGGCCTTCATCGCGATCGATCACCAGATCCGCGTGCGCCTGGCCGAGGGGCGGGTCGCCGAGGCCCAGCACCTCAACGTCACCGAGTCCCTGCTGGCTTACGACCGCTTCTCGCAGGCCGCGAGCGCCCTGGTCGTCTACAACCGTCGGCACCTCGTCGAGGCGCGCGCCGCCATCGCGCAGCGCCGGAACACCGCGCTCGCCCTGCTCGGCGCAGGAGGCGTCCTGGCCCTGATGCTCGGGCTCTGGGTCGGCGCGCGGCTCGCGCGCGACCTCTCGCGGCCCCTGGCCGAGCTCGGCCAGGCCGCCGACCGGCTCGCGGGGGGGGACTTCGCGCTCATGCCGCCGAGCCGCGAGGTCCGGGGCATCACCGAGGTCCGGAAGCTGTACGACGCCCTGGCCTGGATGGCCCGCTCGCTCGAGGGCCTCACCCGCGATTTGCGCGAGGCCAACGCGGGCCTCGAGCGCAAGGTGGCCGAGCGAACCGCCGCGCTGGAGGAGGCCAAGCGCGAGCTCGAGGCCACCGTCGCGGAGCTGCGATCGCTCGACAAGCTCAAGAGCGACTTCCTCTCGGTGGTCAGCCACGAGCTGCTGACCCCCATCAACTTTGTGACCGGCTACGGCTCGACCCTGAGCGAAGGCCTGCTCGGCGACTTGAGCGCCGAGCAGCGCGCGGCCGTGGACAAGATGCTCGAGGGGGCCGCGCGGCTGACGCGGATCGTGCGCAACCTGCTCGACTACACCCGGCTGGAAGCGGGCGAACTGCGCATCCACGCCCAGCCCGTCGACGTGGCCGAGCTCCTGGAGGGCCAGATCGCCGAGCTCGCGCCTCAGTTCGAGCGCAAGGAGCTCGCGCTCTCGCTCCTTCTTTCGCCCGACCTGCCCCCCGTCTGGGGGGATCCGGCGCGCGTCCACCAGGTGCTGAGCGAGCTGCTCGACAACGCCGCCAAGTTCACGGGAAGCGGCGGGAGCGTGAGGGTCCGGGCGAGGCGCGCGCAGGGCGCCGTGGAGATCGAGGTGAGCGACACCGGCATCGGCATCGCGCCCGACGTGCTGCCGCGGATCTTCGATCGCTTCTACCAGGGGGACTCGAGCAGCACGCGCGCCTACGGCGGGACCGGGATCGGCCTGACGCTCGCCAAGCAACTCGCCGAGGGCATGGAAGGCGAGCTTGCAATCGCAAGCACCCTCGGCGAGGGGACCCGGGCGATCCTGAGGTTGCGCCCGGCCTAGGCGCCCGGCTACTCTTCCATGCTGATCGGGATCGAACGGGAGCGGCCCGCCTCGACCTTGGGCAGCCGCAGGGTCAGGACGCCCTCCTTGAGGCTCGCCTTGAGGCGCTCGTGGTTGGTGCCGCTCGGCAGCCGGAAGGTGCGCTGGAAGGAGCCGTAGGTCCGCTCGACGCGATGGGCCTTGGCGCCCTCGGGCTCCGCGTAGGGGCGCTCTCCCGCGAGCGTCAGCTCGTCGCCGTCGAGGAGAAGCCGGATGTCCTCCTGCTTGAGGCCCGCGAGCTCGACCAGGAACACCCACTCGGCCTCGGTCTCGAACGCGTCAACGGCGGGCGACCAGTTGCCGGCGGGGATCGCGGCGGGCCCCAGCGCCTGCTGGAACTCGGTACGCAGGTCGTCGAGGGTGCGCAAAAGCGCCGGGGAGACGTTCTGCCAGCGGTTGAAACGATCCATCGTTCATCCTCCGTGTATGAGCGGGGTGCTGTCAGGTCATTTTAGCAAGCAATTGGTGTTTTCCGCAATGGGCGGGGCTTTGGTATCATGATCCAATCGCCTGGCCGCTTGTGCCAGTCCCTATCACGAGTTGAGGAGCCCATGTCGAAGTACGATCCGTCCGTCATCGAACCCAAGTGGCAGGCCTACTGGGATGCCCACAAGACCTTCAAGGCCACCCTGGATGCGTCCAAGCCCAAGTACTACGTCCTCGACATGTTCCCCTACCCCTCGGGGGCGGGCCTCCACGTGGGCCACCCCGAGGGCTACACGGCGACCGACATCGTCTCGCGCTACAAGCGCATGAAGGGCTTCAACGTCCTGCACCCCATGGGCTGGGACGCCTTCGGCCTGCCCGCCGAGCAGCACGCCCTTGATACCGGCGAGCATCCGCGCGAGATCACCAAGCGCAACATCGCGAACTTCAAGCGCCAGATCAAGAGCCTCGGCTTCTCCTACGACTGGGACCGCGAGTTCAGCACCACCGACCCGGACTACTACCGCTGGACCCAGTGGATCTTCCTCCAGCTCTACAACAAGGGCCTCGCCTACGTGGCCGAGGTCCCCGTCAACTGGTGCCCGGCCCTCGGAACGGTGCTGGCCAACGAGGAGGTCATCGACGGCAAGAGCGAGCGCGGCGGTCATCCGGTCGTCCGCAAGCCCATGCGCCAGTGGATGCTCAAGATCACGGCCTACGCCGATCGCCTGATCGAGGACCTCGCCGAGCTCGACTGGCCCGAGAGCGTCCTCGAGATGCAGCGTCACTGGATCGGTCGCTCCGAGGGCGCCGAGATCGACTTCAAGGTGGCCGGCACCAAGTTCTCCTTCACCGTCTTCACCAGCCGCCCCGACACCCTCTTCGGCGCGACCTACTGCGTGCTCGCCCCCGAGCATCCCTTGGTCGATCGCATCGCGACGGCCGAGCAGTTCGACGCGGTGCAGGCCTACAAGGAGCAGGCCTCGCGCAAGAGCGACCTGGATCGCACGGACCTGGCCAAGGAGAAGACCGGCGTCTTCACCGGCGCCTTCGCCGTCAACCCGGTCAACGGCGAGGAGGTCCCGGTCTGGATCGCGGACTACGTGCTTGCGACCTACGGCACCGGCGCCATCATGGCGGTACCCGGCCACGACCAGCGCGACTACGAGTTCGCCAAGGCCATGGGGCTTTCCATCCGCGAGGTGATCCAGGGCGGGAACCTCGACGAGGCCGCCTACTCGGGCGACGGCCCCCACGTCAACTCGGGCTTCCTCGACGGCCTCGGCCTCGAGGAGGCCAAGGCGAAGATGATCGCCTGGCTCGAGGCCGAGGGGGTCGGCAAGAAGAAGGTCAACTACCGCCTGCGCGACTGGCTCTTCAGCCGCCAGCGCTACTGGGGCGAGCCCATCCCGGTCGTCCACCACGCCGACGGCTCCATCCAGCCCCTCGACGAGGCCATGCTGCCCTTGGTGCTGCCCGAGACCGACGAGATCAAGCCGAGCGGCACCGGCGAGAGCCCCTTGGCGAACATCCACGACTGGGTGAACATCACCGTGCCCTCGGGCGCCGAGGTCCGCCGCGAGACCAATACCATGCCTCAGTGGGCCGGCTCGTGCTGGTACTACCTGCGCTTCATGGACCCCAAGAACCCGGACGCGGCGGTCTCCAAGGAGGCCGAGCAGTACTGGGGCCCGGTCGATCTCTACATCGGCGGCGCCGAGCACGCGGTCCTGCACCTCCTGTACGCACGCTTCTGGCACAAGGTCCTGTACGACCTGGGGGTCGTGTCGACCAAGGAGCCCTTCAAGAAGCTCTTCAACCAGGGCATGATCCTGGGCGAGAACAACGAGAAGATGTCCAAGTCGCGCGGCAACGTCGTCAACCCGGACGACGTGGTCAACGAGTACGGCGCCGACACCCTGCGCCTCTACGAGATGTTCATGGGGCCCCTCGAGGCCGCAAAGCCCTGGAACACCCAGAACGTGGAGGGCTCGTTCCGCTTCCTGGCGCGTCTCTACCGCCTGGTCGTCGCCGAGAACGGCCTCAACCCCGCCATCAAGGACGTGAGCGCGACCGAGGCCAGCGAGCTCAACCGCACGCTGCACAAGACCATCAAGAAGGTCGGCGCCGACATCGAGGGCCTGCGCTTCAACACGGCGATCAGCGCCCTGATGATCCTGGTCAACGAGGCCTACAAGGCGGCTGTCCTTCCCAAGGGCATCGTCGAGGCCATGGTCCTGATGGTCGCGCCCTTCGCGCCCCACCTGGCCGAGGAGCTGTGGAGCCTCCTGGGCCATTCCGAGACCCTCGCCTACGTTCCCTTCCCCGCCTACGACGAGGCCATGACGGTCGAGGCGGAGGTGGAGCTGGCCATCCAGATCAACGGCAAGATCAAGGGCAAGGTCGTGGTCCCGGCCGATGCCGACCAGGCGTCGATCCTGGGTCTGGCCAAGCAGGTCGACGGCATCCCCGAGCAGCTCGCGGGCAAGGCGATCGTCAAGGAGATCGTGGTTCCCGGGAGGTTGGTCAACCTGGTGATCAAGTAACGACGAAGCGAGCGGGGCGCCCCACAGGGGCGCCCCGCTCGCTTCGTGATCCGGCTTAGTTGACGTATGAGGAGTAGAGGTTGTAGAGCCGGGCCTCCTCGTTGGAGATGCGGGTGCCGAGCACGTGGGTGAGCGCGCCGAACTCGCTGCGGAACGCGGCCGGCTGGGCGGCGATCGTGCCGGCGTTCCACTTGCCCAGGAAGCTGACGACCTTGGGCTTGATCCCCTCCATCTCCTCGAAGAAGGTCTTGACACTGGTCTTGAGGCTCAAGGGAGCGCCAGGCTTCTCGGCCGCAGCGCGCAGCGCTGGGTAGAGGTCCCGGTCCTCGGTCGCGAGGTGGGCCGTGAGCGCCTGTCCCAGGCTGCCGAGCTTCGTGGCGATGGCGGCCGCGTCCTTCTCGGGGCTCATCCCGCTGATGGCGGTGACGAGCTCCAGCATGTGCTTGTGCTGGGTGATGAGGGTCGTGATCTGGAGACTCATGGGGCTTCCTTTCTGATCGAGGCCTGGAGGTCAGGCGCCTTTGGAACGATGGCCGCCACCGGGACGCTCGCGTCGCCGGGGGAGGCGAGGACCTCTGCCAAGGTTTCGAGGGTCCTGGCCAGGGGGGCGAAGGTGGAATCGAGGGGGAAGTCCGGGGCGGGGACGTCTCCTCCCTGGCTCGCGGAATTGATCTGGAGTCCCAGCGTGTAGAGGGAGTCCAGGCTGCTGGTCACGTGGTCGGCCTTCTGGGTCTGCCTGCTGGCCGCCTCCGCCACTTGCCGGGTCAGGGTGCTCAGACAGAGGGTGGCGTCCGAGCTGACAGTGGCGTTGATCCGCTCCGAGACCTCGGCTTGCTCATGGGTGGCCTCGGCGATGGTGGCGATCACCGCCCGCATCTGAGCGACCTCGCTGACGATGCCCTGCAGGGACTCCCCGGCGCGGCCGGCGAGCTCGAGCCCCGTGCGCATGGCCTGATCCCCCTGCCAGGCCAGGCCGGTTGCCTGTTGGATGTGGCCCTGGATGCTCCGGATGATGTCGCCGATCTGCTTGGTGGCCGTCGCCGAGCGCTCGGCGAGCTTCCGGACTTCGTCCGCCACCACCGCGAACCCCCGGCCCGCTTCGCCGACCCGTGCCGCCTCGATGGCAGCGTTGAGGGCCAGAAGGTTGGTCTGGTCGGCGATGTCGTCGATGACCTCGATGATGGAGCCGACCTGCGTGGAGCCGGTGTCGAGGTGGCCGATGACCGCCAGGATCTCCCCCATGACCTGGTTGACCTGTGCCATGCCGGTGACGGTCTGGCTGACGGTCTCCTGCCCATCCTGGGCGACACCGCTCGCGCGCTCGGCGATCCGATAGGCCGAGGTCACGCTTTCGAGCACCTGCTGGGTGGTTGCGGCCATCTGGGTGATGGCCTGCGACGTGCTCTCGATGGTCATGGTCAGGGTGCTCGCGCTGCCGCCGACCGCGGTGATGTCCCCCACCAGCTCCTCGATCGCGCCGCTCATCTCCTCCATGCCGGAGAGCATCTGCTGGCTGTCCCCTGCGACCCGAGCGAACTCGCCCCGCAGGGCAGCCAGCGGGAAGGTGGACTCGTCGAGCCCTTCGCCGACCCTGAGCCGGAGCGCGATCGCCTCCGCTTGGAGACGCCCGACCCCGCGGTGGAGCCGCTCGACGAGCTCCTCCATCTGACAGCCAAGGTCTGCGTGGCGGGCGACGAGCGCCTGGAAGCCTCTTGCCAGCTGGGCATCGCCGACGGCCGTCGCAAGCGCCGTGGAAGAAGGCTGCTCCATCGCTTGCAGCGTCGTGCGCAGGCGCTTGAGGGCATGGCGCTCGGCGGCGAGGTGTCCAGCCCAGCCCAGGCCTGCGCCGAGCGGGAGGCAGAGCAGCAGGGCGATCGCCCAAGCGCCGTGGTGCCAGAGCCACCCCCCGGCGAGCGTGCCTGCAGCCATCGACGAGACGCAAACCGCAACCCAGGGCAACCAGAGTTGGCGTAGAGGGGTCATTTCAGCTCCTTCGAGTCGGGTGGCAGGAATGGCATGAATGGGGGGCGTCAGCGTCCGAGATGGAACGGACCCTACCGAGAAGTCCTTCGCTTGTCGGTGTATGTAACGTTTTACCATGCGATCTTTGAGAAAAGTACAATGAGTACGCAAAATATCATTAGTAATTGATCCGATCCATGGCGTCGCCCCAAAGTCCGCCCGTGCGGGGTTTGGGGTTTGACGTCGACCTGGGGGCCTGGTATCCTGCCGTTAGGAAGCCGACAACTGAATACATCCTTATCAAGAGACGGCGGAGGGACTGGCCCGATGATGCCCGGCAACCCTTGGGAGACCAAGAAGGTGCCAAATCCTGCAGGGGAAACCCTGGGAGATAAGACGAAGTCGACCCTCTCTTGATGTTGCAGGAGCGGGTCTTTTTTTGTGCGATCGAGGAGTTTCATGAGCCGATATCTCGAAGAGCTGCAGCGCCGCGTCCTCGTCTATGACGGGGCCATGGGGACCTCCCTCCAGAACTTCAACCTGAAGGCGGACGACTACGGCGGCAAGGAAGGTTGCAACGAGTACCTGGTGCTCTGCAAGCCCGAGGTGGTCGAGGCGGTCCACGACAGCTTCATGGCGGTCGGCTGCGACGTGCTCGAGACCGACACCTTCGGCGGCAACCGCCCCAAGCTCGAGGAGTACGGCCTCGGCGATCGCACCTACGAGCAGAACTTTGCGGCCGCTCAGCTGGCGCGCCGGGTGGCCGATCGCTACAGCACCCCCGAGCGGCCCCGCTTCGTCGCGGGCTCCATCGGCCCCACCGGCATGCTGCCCAGCAGCGACGACCCGGCCCTCGGCAACATCACCTACGAGCAGCTCGCCGCCATCTTCGAGGAGCAGGCCCAGCCCCTGGTCGAGGGCGGGTGCGACGTGCTCCTGATCGAGACCTCCCAGGACATCCTGGAGGTGAAGGCTGCGATCGCGGGCATCCAGCGCTACTTCAAGAAGTCCGGCAAGCGCGTCCCTTTGCAGGTCCAGGTCACCCTCGACACCAGCGGCCGGATGCTGCTCGGCACCGACATCGCGGCAGCGATCGCCATCCTCGAGGCCCTGCCCATCGACGTGATCGGCCTCAACTGCTCCACCGGCCCCGAGCACATGCGCGGACCCCTGGCCATCTTCGCGGAGCGCGCCACCAAGCCCGTCTCCGTCATCCCCAACGCGGGCCTGCCCCTCAACGTGGACGGCAAGGCCGTCTACCCCCTGGAGCCCGCGCCCATGGCCGAGGCCCTGGCGACCTTCGTCGCCGAGTACGGCGTCAACGTGGTCGGCGGCTGCTGCGGCACCACCCCCGCGCACCTGGCGGCCATCGTCCAGGCGGTCTCGGGCGTCGAGCCCGGGCCCAAGAACCCGGATGCCACCCCGCACGTGGCGAGCGCCATCCGCGCGACCAGCCTGCACCAGGTCCCCAGGCCCCTGATCGTCGGCGAGCGGGTCAACGCCCAGGGCAGCCGCAAGCTCAAGCAGTTCCTTTTGGACGACGACTACGACGGCGTGCTCGCGGTCGCCCGCGAGCAGGTGGAGACCGGCGCGCACGTCCTCGACGTCTGCGTGGCGCTGACCGAGCGCGGCGACGAGGCCGAGCAGATGCGGCGTGTCGTCAAGAAGCTCGCCATGGGCATCGAGGCCCCCCTGATGATCGACTCGACCGAGCCCTCGGTCATCGTCGAGGCGCTCAGGACCAACCCGGGCCGCGCCATCGTCAACTCGATCCACCTCGAGAACGGCCGGACGCGCATCGATTCGCTCCTGCCCCACGTCCTCGAGCACGGGGCGGCCGTCGTGGCGCTGACCATCGACGAGGTCGGCATGGCCAAGACCGCCGAGCGCAAGCTCGCGGTCGCCAGGCGCATCCACGACATCGTCTGCGGCGAGTACGGCCTGCCGAGCACGGCGCTGATCTTCGACGATTTGACCTTCACGCTCGCCACCGGCGACGCGGAGTTCCGCGACTCGGCCGTGGCGACCATCGAGGGCATCCGCCTCATCAAGGAGGCCATGCCGGGCGTCCTGACCGTGCTCGGGGTCAGCAACGTCAGCTTCGGCCTGGCCCCCCACGCCCGCGCCGTGCTCAACTCGGTCTTCCTGCACCACTGCGTGCAGGCTGGGCTGGACCTGGCCATCGTGAACCCCGCCCACATCACGCCCCTGGCCGAGATCCCCGCCGAGCAGCGCGAGCTGACCGAGGCCCTGGTCTTCAACCGCGACCCCGACGCCCTGCAGGCGTTCATCGCGTACTTCGAGGCCAACAAGGCGAGTACCGCGCCCGGCGCGCCGACCGAGGACCCCACCGCGGGCATGACCTGCGAGGAGAAGCTCCACTACCAGATCCTGCACCGCAAGAAGGACGGCATCGAGGCCCTCTTGGACGAGGCCATGGCTTCCCGGAGCCCCGTCGAGGTCCTCAACCAGGTGCTCTTGCCCGCCATGAAGGACGTGGGCGACAAGTTCGGCAAGGGGGAGCTGATCCTGCCGTTCGTCCTGCAGTCCGCCGAGGTCATGAAGAAGGCGGTCGCGCACCTCGAGCAGTTCCTGGAGAAGAAGGAAGGCTACACCAAGGGCAAGATCGTGCTCGCCACGGTCTACGGCGACGTCCACGACATCGGCAAGAACCTCTCCAACACCATCCTGACCAACAACGGCTACACGGTCTACGACCTGGGCAAGCAGGTGCCCATCAACACCATCATCGACAAGGCGATCGAGGTGGGGGCGGACGCCATCGGCCTCTCGGCCCTTCTGGTCTCGACCTCCAAGCAGATGCCCCTCTGCGTCAACGAGCTCCACAAGCGGGGCCTCTCCTTCCCCGTGATGGTGGGCGGGGCGGCCATCAACCGCAGCTTCGGCCGTCGGATCGCGATCGCCGACGACGGCGCGTTCTACGCGCCGGGCACCTTCTACGCCAACGACGTCTTCGAGGGGCTCGCCATCGTGGACGCCCTGACCGATCCCGACCGGCGCGACGTCTTCGTTTCCAGGATCCGAGAGGAGGCTCTGCTCGCCGCTTCCAAGCCCAAGGTGTCGGCCTCGACGGTGGTCGCGCCCGTTGTCCGCTCGGCGGTGAGCACGCAGGTCTCGATCCCCAAGGCCCCCTTCTGGGGCCACAAGGTGATCGAGGGCATCCCGCTCGATCGGGTCTACGACTGCCTGGACCTCAAGAGCCTCTTCCGGCTCTCGTGGGGCGGCCGCGCCACCAACGGCGAGGAGTGGGTGCGCCTCTTGCGCGAGGAGTTCCACCCGCGCCTGGAGGCGCTCAAGCTGCAGGCCAAGAAGGAGGGCTTCCTGACGCCCAGGGTGGTCTACGGCTACTACCCGTGCCAGGCGGACGGCGACTCCCTGCTCATCTACGACTCGCCCGAGGGCGGCAAGGTCCGCACGACCTTCTCCTTCCCCCGCCAGCCGGACGGCGAGCACCTCTGCCTTTCCGACTACTTCGCCCCGGTCGGCTCGGGCCGGATGGACGTGGTGGCCTTCCAGGCCGTGACCATGGGGCCGGGCTCGACCGCGCTGAACGAGGCCCTCCAGGCCAAGGGCGACTACTCGGAGGGCTACTACCTGCACGGCCTCTCGGTGGAGGCCGCCGAGGCCCTCGCCGAGGTCGCGCACCGTCACATCCGCAAGGAGTGGGCCCTCTCGGAGGGCCTGGGCAAGCGTTACAGCTGGGGCTATCCGGCCATCCCCGACCTGGAGGACCACGGCAAGCTCTTCGACCTGATGCCCATCACCGAGACCATCGGCATGACCCTGACCGAGTCGTTCCAGCTGGTGCCCGAGCAATCCACCGTCGCGGTGGTCCTGCACCACCCGGAGGCCAAGTACTACGCCGTCCGGCCCCAGGCGGGCGAGCGCGTCAGCCCGCACCCGCGCCTTCTCAAGGAAGGGGTGTAGGGCCATGCGGGACTTCCGTTCACTCCTCTTGGAGGACCGGGTCGTCGTCTTCGACGGGGCCATGGGCACGATGCTCTACTCCATGGGCGTCTTCATCAACCGCTGCTACGACGAGCTGAACCTCAAGGAGCCGGCCCTGGTCCGCGAGGTCCACGAGGCCTACCTCCGGGCCGGGGCCGAGGTGATCGAGACCAACACCTTCGGCGCCACCCGCCCGCACCTGGAGGGCTACGGCCTGGGCGACCAGGTACGGCTCATCAACCGGCGCGCGGCCGAGATCGCCCGTGAGGCGGCGGGCGAGGATCGCTACGTGGCCGGCGCAGTCGGGCCGCTGGGGATCCGGCTGGAGCCCTACGGCCCCACCTCCGAGGCCGAGGCCGAGGCCTTCTTCGTCGAGGCCGTCGAGGGCCTCCTCGAGGGCGGGGTGGACTGCGTCGTGCTGGAGACCTTCTCGGACCTGCGCGAGATCCAGCAGGCCCTCAAGGCGGTGCGCAGCCGCACGGACCTGCCCGTCTTCGCCCAGATGACGATCCAGGACGACGGCAAGACCAGCTACGGCACGGACCCGGCGGATGCCGCGCGCATGCTCGATCGCTGGGGCGCGGACGTGATCGGCCTCAACTGCTCGGTCGGCCCCGCCATCATCCTGGAGGCCATCGAGAGGGTGGCCGAGGCGACCGACAAGAAGCTCTCGGCCCTTCCCAACGCCGGCATGCCCCGCGAGATCCACGGCCGCAAGATGTACATGTCGAGCCCCGACTACATGGCCAGGTACGCCAAGCGGCTCATCCAGGCGGGGGTGAAGTTCGTCGGCGGCTGCTGCGGGACGACCCCCGACCACATCAAGCAGATCGCGGACGCCGCCCGCGCCCTGTCGCCCAGGCGCCAGCCTAGCGCCATGACCGTGCAGGAGCGCGGCACCCGGCCCTTGGTCGAGCCGGTTCCTCTTTCCGAGCGATCGCGCTTCGGGGCCAAGCTCGCCCGTGGCGCCTTCGTCACCTCGGTCGAGATCGTCCCGCCCAAGGGCTGCGACCCGCAGCTCATGCTCGAAGGGGTGCGCCTGATCCGGGACGCGGGGGTGGACGCCATCAACGTGCCGGACGGCCCGCGCGCCCAGAGCCGGATGGGGGCCATGGCGGCCTCGCTGCTCATCGAGAAGGAGGGGATCGAGGCGGTGGTCCACTACACCTGCCGCGATCGCAACCTGCTCGGCATGCAGAGCGACCTGCTCGGGGCTGCGGCCCTCGGGATCCGCAACCTGCTCCTGGTCACGGGCGATCCCCCCAAGATGGGCCCCTATCCCCAGGCGACGGCGGTCTTCGACATCGACTCGATCGGCCTCTCGAACATGGTCAACCGCCTCAACCACGGGCTGGACCTGGGCGGCAACCCCATCGGCCTGCCCACGGCCTTCTGCTTCGGCGTGGGGGTCAACCCCGCGGCGCTCGACCTCGATCACGAGATCCAGCGCTTCGCCTGGAAGATCGAGGCCGGCGCCCAGTACGCCATCACCCAGCCGGTCTTCGACGTGGACCAGCTCAGGCGCTTCCTTGAGAGGGTCGAGGGCTTCAAGGTGCCCGTCGTCGCGGGCATCTGGCCGCTGGCGAGCTTCCGCAACGCCGAGTTCATGAGCAACGAGGTGCCGGGGGTGGTGATCCCCCCCTCGGTCCTGGAGCGCATGCACGCGGCCGAGGCGCGGGGGCAGGCGGCCCAGGAGGGGGTGGCGATCGCCCGCGAGATGCTCGAAGAGGTCCGGGGTCTGGTGCAGGGCGTCCAGGTCAGCGCGCCCTTGGGCAAGATCCCGCTGGCGCTGGCGGTCTTCGCGGAATAACGTTCGATTGCTCGTCCGGCGGGGTACATGAGGGACCGCAAGGAGGCGCCCATGTCGCAGTTCCCTCAGAACGGCCCGCCGCGCGCGCGGGGCACCGCGCCGCTCGACGGCTACGTGCCTTCCCAGCCCTCCGCGCAGGGCACCGGGGCCCTGGACCAGGTCCTCCGGCGCGAGGACCTTGCGCGCGAGATCGCCCAGGGCGAAAAGGTGGTCTCGACCATGCGGCCCCGGATCAAGGCCCTGGACCGGGCGATCGCCGCCCACATCGCGCCGAGTGAGGCTCTCGACGAGGTATTCATCGGGGTGGTCGAGAGCGAGCGAGAGTACACCATGCGCCTCGCCAACCAGGTCGCCGCAACCCCCGAGCGGCTGCGGCAGGCCCAGGTGCTCGTCACCCAGTTCCGGCTCGCCGAGCAGGCGCTCGTCGAGGCCAAGGCCGCCGAGGCCCAGTTCGCGGCCGCAAACCTCGCGGTCGGCCGGGTGGAGGGCTTCAGCCTCACCAAGTTCAAGGGCTGTCTCTACCCCCTCTACTTCTTCGCCACGGTCTTCCCGGGCATTCCGATCCTGGAGAGCCTCTTCCCTCACATGAGGCTGCCGGCTCAGACCCAGCCGCTCTCCCGGACCGTGCCCCTGCCGAGCGTCCCGCCTGCCGCGCAGCCCGAGCCGGCCCCCGCCGAGCCCGTCACGAAGATAGGCAAGCTGGTCGGCGACCTGTGGCGCAAGTCGGTCTTCTCGAAGCGGGATTAAGTGGCCGGGAAGACCGTGCGGGGGTGCAGCAGCTCGCCCCGGCGCTCGTAGACGGCAAGCAACCGATCGGGGGCGTGCACCCGCACCAGGGCGCCCTCGGGCTCGCCCTGCACCGGCAGGGTCCGGCCGTAGCCGATGGCCTGCGCGTCCTCGCTCGAGGCGTCCCGACGAGTCAGGTGCGCGAGGTAGTCGTCCTCGGCGGCGTAGCGGATGTCCTCGTCCAGGGCGAAGGCGCCGTCGAGGTCGAAGTCGCCCGCCCGGGTCCTCAGCAGGAAGGCCAAGGAGGCCGGACAGCTGAGCGCCGCGCCCAGGTCGATGGCCAGCGAGCGGATGTAGGTGCCCGCCGAGCACGCGACCCGCAAGAGCGCCTTCGGGCGCGCGCCGGGGGTGAACTCCACCAGCTCCAGCGCCTCGATCGTCACGTCGCGCAGGGGCAGGTCCTCGATGACGATTCCCTCGCGGGCGAGCTCGTACAGGCGCCTTCCCTGGTAGTGAACGGCCGAGACCATAGGGGGGCGCTGCTGGATGGGACCCCTGAAGCGCGGCAGGACCGCCGTAAGGGCCGCGCGATCGAAGGCGCAGTCCTCCTCGGCCAGGATCTCCCCCTCGCAGTCCCCCGTGGAGGTCGAGACCCCGAACTGGATCTCGGCCAGGTACTCCTTGCCGGAGCGCAGGTAGGGCAAGAGACGGGTGGCCGTGCCCACCGCCACGGGCAGCACGCCGGTCGCGACGGGATCCAGGGTGCCGGCGTGGCCGACCTTCTTGGTGCCCAGGCGGCGCCTGAGGGCCGCGACCACGTCGTGCGCGGTCATGCCCGGGGGCTTGAGGACGTTGAGGAGGCCGGACTTAACGGCGGGCTTTGAGTTCAAGGTCGATCGCTTCCAGCAGGGTCTGGACCGCCCGGTCCATGGGCAGGGCGAGGGTGCAGCCGGCGGCCCGGCGGTGACCGCCGCCGCCGAACTTGGCGGCGAGGCGCGAGACGTCCACGGTCTCCTTGGAGCGCATGCTGGCCTTGAGATCGCCGCTGGCGGTCTCGCGCAGGAAGAAGGAGACCTCGACCCCCTTGACGGCGCGCAGCCGCTCGGCGAGGCCCTCGGTGTGCTCTTCCTTGGCGCCCGCCTCGTCGAGCATGGCGCGGGTGATGGTGGTGTAGGCGACGCGGCCGCCGCTCGTGATGGTCGCGCTCGCGAGGCCCATGGCCTTGATCTTGAGCTCGGCCAGGGGCACCTGCTCGAAGAGGGCGCGCGAGATGGCACCGGGCTGGACGCCCGCGCGGATCAGGCTTGCCGCCATCTCGTGGGAGGTGGCGTTGGTCGCCTCGTAGGCGAAGCTGCCGGTGTCGGTCACCAGCGCCACGTACATGCCGATGGCGGCCTCGGAGTCGATGGGGACGCCGAAGTGACCGTAGAGGCGATAGACCACCTCCCCCGTGGCCGCCGCGTCCTCGAGCACCACGTTGACGTGGCCGAAGCGGGGGTTCGAGACGTGGTGGTCCACGTCGACGATGAGGCCGAAGGCCTCGAGGCGCGCCCGCAGGCTGCCGAACCGGCCCATGTCCGCCGCGTCCAGGGTGACCAGGCCGGCGTCCGAAGGCAGGTCGGCGGGCAGCTCGGTGACGACCTCGTCGGTCCCCGGCAGGAAGCGGTAGGCATCGGGCACCGGGTCCGGGCACACGTGGATCACCCGGTGGCCGAAGGCGCGCAGCAGGCGCTTCATGGCGATCGCCGAGCCCAGGGTGTCGCAGTCCGGGTTCATGTGGGAGGCCACCACCCAGGCGGTGGGCCCCCCCTCTCGCAGGACCGCGATCTCGGAAGGAAGGCTACTCGCCATGGCCTTCCGGCTCGCCGCCTTCGCGCTTGATGCGCGCCAGGAGGTCGTGGATGTGGGCGCCGTGCTCGATGGAGCGGTCCTGCTTGAAGTGGAGCTCGGGCACCACCCGCAGCTTGACGGCCTTGCCGACCTCGGAGCGGATGAAGCCGACCGCCGAGCTGAGGCCCTCCATGGTCAGGGCCTGGGTGGGCTCGTCGCCGTAGATGGAGACGAAGATCTTGGCGTGGCGAAGATCGCCCGAGACCTCGACGTCGGTGATCGAGACCATGCCGGTGATGCGGGAGTCCTTGAGGCGCCGGATGGCATCCGCGACCACATCCTTGATGACCTCGGAAACTCGTTCGGCTCGCTGGTTGCCCATGATGGCCTGCTTTCGGAAAGTGAGCCCCGGGCGGGCCTTGGCGCCGCCCGGGGCCAGGGAGCCTGGCTACTGCTTGACCTGCATCAGGTAGGCTTCGATCACGTCGCCCTCCTGCAGGTTGTTGAAGCCATCGAAGGAGATGCCGCACTCGTAGCCCGTCGCGACTTCCTTGACGTCGTCCTTGAAGCGCTTGAGGTTGTCGAGCTTGCCCTTGTAGAGCTCCTCGGTGCCGCGCATGACCTTGGCGATCGCCCCGCGCTGCATCTTGCCTTCCTTGACCATGCAGCCCGCGATGACGTCCTGCTTGCCCACCTTGAAGATGGCCCGGACCTCGGAGCGGCCGAGGAAGACCTCCTCGTACTCGGGCTCGAGCATGCCCTTGATCGCGGCCTCCATGTCCTCGATGGCCTTGTAGATGATGTTGTACTCGCGGATGTCGACGCCGTCGGCGCTGGCCTTGGCGCGGGCCGCGTCGTTGGCCTTGACGTTGAAGCCGATGACGATGGCGTCCGAGGCCGCGGCGAGCATGACGTCGGCTTCCGAGATGTCGCCGGTGCCCGAGTGGATGACCCGGACCTGGACGTCGCCGTCCTTGGCGGTGATCTTGGAGAGGCTGCTCTCGAGCGCCTCGGCCGAGCCCTTCACGTCGGACTTCAGGATGACCTTGAGGTCCTTGATCTTGCCTTCCTGGATGCGGCTGTAGACGTCGGTCAGCGAGATGTGGCGGGTGGCGTTCAGGCGCTGGTGGCGATCGTACTCGGCGCGCTGGGAGGCGATGTTCTTGGCGGTCTTCTCGTCCTCGACCACCTGGAACACGTCGCCGGCGGCGGGCACGGCGGGCATGCCGAGCACCTCGACGGGCATCGCGGGGCCCGCCTCCTTCACCCGGCGGCCCTTGTCGTTGATCATGGCGCGGACCTTGCCCGCGATCGAGCCGACCACGAAGTTGTCGCCGACCTTGAGGGTGCCGTTCTGGACGAGCACGGTGGCCACGGGGCCCATGCCCTTGTCGAGCTGCGCCTCGATGATGATGCCCTTGGCCATCTTCTTGGGGTTGGCCTTGAGCTCGAGCACCTCGGACACCAGCAGGATCATCTCGAGCAGGTTCTCGAGGCCGATCTTCTGCTTGGCCGAGACCGGGACCATGACGGTCTGACCGCCCCACTCCTCGGCGACCAGCTCGTACTCGGTCAGCTGCTGCTTGACCTGGTCGGGGTTGGCGCCGGGCTTGTCGATCTTGTTGATGGCGACCAGGAGCTGGACGCCGGCTTCCTTGGCGTGGCTGATGGCCTCGATGGTCTGGGGCTTGACGCCGTCGTCGGCCGCCACCACCAGGACCGCGATGTCGGTCGCCTTGGCGCCGCGGGCGCGCATGGCGGTGAACGCCTCGTGGCCCGGGGTGTCGAGGAAGGTGATGATCTGGTCGTTGATCTTGACCTGGTAGGCGCCGATGTGCTGGGTGATGCCGCCCGCCTCGCCCGCCGTGACGTTGGTCTTGCGGATGGCGTCAAGCAGGGAGGTCTTGCCGTGGTCGACGTGGCCCATGATGGTGACGACCGGCGGACGGTGGACCAGATCGGCCTCGTCCTCGACCTCGACCTCGACGACGGCCTCTTCCTCGTTGGGGTTGACCAGCTCGAAGGTGTACTCCAGCTCGGTGACGATCATCTCGGCGGTCTCGAGCTCGAGCGTCTGGTTGATGGTCGCCATGATCCCCTTCATGAAGAGGCGCTTGATGATCTCGGTCTCCTTGACGCCCATCTTGTCGGCGAGCTCCTTGACCGTGATGGAGCCCGAGAGCTTGATGTGCTTGGTCAACGTGGCCAAGTTGCCTGCCGTTTCTGCCTCGTGGCGATCGCGTCCACGGCCGCGCTTGCCGCGCTTGCCGCCGGACTCCATGACCTTCTGGGTGTTCTCCCGGTCCTTGTCCTTCCAGGCGTCACGCCGGCCGGGGCCGCCATGGCCGGGCCGAGGACCGCCGGTGCCGGGGGCCGCGGGGGCAGGGGCGCCGCCCGCGGGGCGGGCGGGGCCGCCGGCGCTTGCCGGCCGGCCGGGGCCGCCCGGGCCGGGCCGGCCGGGAGCGGTGGGGCGCGCCTGGGGCGCCGAGGGACGCGGGGGCTGAGGGGCCCCTGGCACGCCGGGGCGCATGGGCGCCGCAGCGCCCGGAGCGCCGTGGGCCGCCGGCGCCTGGGGCGCGTGAGGGGCCTGGGGAGCGGGCTGAGCCTGCGCTTGCTGGGCAGGCCGCGTCGAGCGGAACTGCGGCACCGGCCCGCGCTCGTGGGCCGCGGGGGGCAGGGGCGGGGTGACGGCCGGCCGCGAGGGCGGCGTCGGGCGCGAGGTGGGGGTCACCGAGCGGTGCGCCTGAGCGGCCGCCTGAGCCGGGCGCAGCGGGGCCGGCGCCTGGGGGGCGGGGGCCTGAGGGGGCTGGGGTGCGCCGGGTGCGCTGGGGGCAGCGGGGCGGGCCGGGGCCTGCAGAGGCGCGCCGGGGGCAGCGGCCTCGACGGGCTTGGCCTCGGCGGCGACGCTCGGCTCGGCGGCCTCGACGGGCTCGGGGGCCTCGACGGGGGCCGCGACCTCGGCGGGCTTGGGCTGCGGCGGCTGCACCGGCTGGGCAGGGCGGTGGATCGCGACCTTGGGCTTGGAGGGCGTCGAGGGCTGAGTGGGGCCCAGGACCTTCTCCAGCGCCGCCTTCTCCATGGCCGTCGTCAGGACGTTGAAGTTGTTCTTGATTTCCATGAAGCCCAGGTCGTGCAGCACCGTGATCATGTCCTTGCTTGGGACGTTGAGCTTCTTGGCCAGTTCATGTACCCGCATGTGTTTCCTTCCTCCTAGCCGACGGATGATCCGTCGGACCGCCCCCCGCCTTCGTGCTCTTGGCCGAGGGCGGCGATGTTCTTAGCCAGCTCAGCTGGAACATGGCACCGCAATGCCCGATCGAGTTGCCGTCGCTTGAGCGCGTCCTCGACGCACCGCCCGCGGCGGTGGACGTAGGCTCCGCGCCCTTGCGCCTTGCCGCTGAGGTCCAGGAGGATGTCTCCCTCGGGTGTCCGAACCAACCGGATCAATTCTAACTTTGATCCCAATTGGCGACAACTCACGCAGCGACGAAGCGGCTCGGCACCCATGGCTTACCTAGACGCCTTCGCCCTCTTCGGCGACTGCCGGAGTCTCCTCGGAGGCCTCTGCGACGGCCTCTTCGGTCGCGATGGCCTCTTCGGCCGCGACGGCCTCTTCGGCCGCCGTCTCGACGCTCTGCGTCTCGGAGACCTCGGTCGCGGCCTCCTCGACGAACTCCTCGTCGACCGGGTAGTTCTCGATCTCGCCCATGGCGCTCTCGAGCGCCGCGGCGTTGAGCTCGCGCTGCTGCGACTCGCTCTTGATGTCGATCTTGTAGCCGGTCAGGCGAGCGGCCAGGCGGACGTTCTGCCCCTCGCGGCCGATGGCCAGGGACAGCATCGCGTCCGGCACGACCACCTTGGCGGTGCGCTCCAGCGAGTTGACCGAGACCGAGACGACCTTGGCGGGCGAGAGGGCGTTCGCGATGAAGGTGGTGGGATCCTCCGACCAGCGGATGATGTCGATCTTCTCGTTGCGCAGCTCGTTGACGATGCCCTGGATGCGGCCGCCGCGGGCGCCGACGCAGGCGCCGACGGGGTCGACCGACTGGTCCTTGGACCGCACGGCGAGCTTGGTGCGGAAGCCGGCCTCGCGGGCGATGGCCTCGATGGTCACGGTGCCGTCCATGATCTCGGGGATCTCGAGCTCGAACAGCTCGCGGACGAGCCCGGCGTGGCCGCGGCTGACCAGCAGCTGCATGCCGCGGGTGGTCTCGCGGACCTCGCACAGGAAGATCTTGATGCGGTCGCCGGGGCGGTAGCTCTCGCCGGGCACCTGCTCGGAGCCGGGGACGATGCCCTCGACCTTGCCGAAGTTGACGATGATGTTGCGGCCCTCGAAGCGCTGGACGGTGCCGATGATCGTCTCGCCCTCCTTGCCCTTGAACTGGTCGAGGACCTGCTTGCGCTCGGCCTCGCGCAGGCGCTGGTTGAGCACCTGCTTCATCATCTGGGCGGCCAGGCGGCCCAGCTCGCTCGGGTCGGGGGTGACGTCGATCTCGAGGACCTGGCCGACCTCGGCCTCGTCGAGGAGCTCCTTGGCCTCGGACAGCAGCATCTGGCTGTCGGGATCCTCGATCTCCTCGACCACCTCGCGCAGGTCCAGGACGTGGAACTCGCCGGTCTCGAGGTCGAGGCGCGCGATGGTGTTGGGGTGCGGGTGGGCCGTCTTCTTGTAGGCCGAAAGCATGCCGGCCTCGAGCGCCTCCTGGAGCACCTCGGTGCTCACGCCGCGCTCGCGCTGCATCTCTTTGAAGAGTTCCTTGTCAATCTTCATGGTCGTCTACCTCAATCGATCGTCAACCGCACCAAGGAGACCTGCTCCTTGGAAAATTCCTGTTCGCCCTCTGGGCTCTTGATCCGGATCATCGCCTCGGTGGCGCCGAGGAGCTCGCCCGTCCACTCCTTCTTGCCGCCGACGGGGGCGTAGGTCTTGATGAGGACCTTGCGCCCCTTGAAGCGGTCGAAGTCGCGCTGCGAGCGCAGCGGGCGCTCGGCGCCCGGGCTCGAGACCTCGAGCATGTAGGCGCTGGGGACCAGGTCCGGCTGCGCGTCGAGCGCCTCGTCCAGCGCCCGGCTGACGGTCTCGCACTCGGCGTGCGAGATGCCCGCCTCGGAGTCGATGGTGATGCGCAGGATCCAGTTGCCGCCCTCCTTGAGGTACTCGACGTCGAAAAGCTCGACGCCGGCGCTCTCGGCGATGGGGCGGGCCAGTTCGGTGACCTGCTCGGCGATGCGTGACACGGGATCCCCCTAGACACAAGAGAGCGGGCCGAGGCCCACTCTCCAAAGCATGCGCTCCATGCGAACCCGTCGGGGTCGGCGTGCGCACTGGATTTATCGGCCCGAAGGCCGTGGCTGAGATTCAGTATACCATACTTCAAGAACGGTTGTTGGCGCCCCGATGGCCCCCCTACTTCGTGTAGACCTCGGGCTTGAGTACCCCGATGAAGGGAACGTTGCGGAACTTCTGCCGGTAGTCGAGGCCGTAGCCGACCACGAACTTGTCGGGGATGGTGAAGCCGGTGTAGCGGACCGGGACCGTCTCGATGCGGCGCGCGGGCTTGTCGAGAAGGGTGCAGATCTCGAGCGAGGCGGGGCGGCGCTCCATGAGGGTTCGCACCAGGTAGCTGAGCGTCAGCCCCGTGTCGATGATGTCCTCGAGGATCAGGACGTGGCGGCCGGTGATGCTCTCGTCCAGGTCCTTGAGGATGCGCACGACGCCGCTCGAGCGGGTCGAGGCCCCGTAGCTGGAGACGGCCATGAAGTCGAGCTCGCAGGGGATGGTGATCTGCTTGTAGAGGTCGCCCAGGAACATGGCGACGCCCTTGAGCACGCCGATGACCACCAGGTCCTTGCCGGCGTAGTCCTCGGAGATGGTCTTGCCGAGTTCGTTGATGCGCGCCTGCAGCTCTTCGGTCGAGATGAGGGTGTGGTCGATCGATTCGAGAAGGTTGGGGAGGTAGGTGCTCACGCGGGGTCTGCTCCTTGGCTCGAGGCGGGACGGTCGGTCCGATCCTAGCAAAGCGGCCAGGCCATGTCCACCGGCTGACCCCGCGATTCCAGAAACCCGCGAAACCTTATAGCGTCAGGGGTAGAAACCGCTTGTTTGGTGTATAATCCCTCGGGCCGAAGCGACCGGTGCTTCCCCCGGGGGTCTTCCTCACCGATTTAGGAGCGACAAGCGTGATCAAGAAAATCCTTCCCCTCGCCCTCTGCGGCCTCCTGGCGGGCTGCGCGGCGATCAAGGAGTTCCAGCCCCTCCAGTCCGGCCTCCAGACCTTCTTCGTGCGCTCGCTGGTCGTCGCGAAGCCCGCGGGCGGCGGCGAGGACAAGCACGCCTTCCTCATCTGGGCGAGCACCGGCGACAAGATCACCGCCATGAAGCGCGGCTCCGGGGTGGGCGCCACGCCGGCCGACACGGTCAACATCGACACCAACACCTCCTTCCACGACGACCAGGGGATCACCCCGGGCGGCACCTACGTCTACGCGGCCACCTTCGGCGAGAAGACCCTCACCCGCTCGATCAAGGTCCTCGCCAAGGAGGACGCCGGCAAGGTCACCGCCACGGCTCCCGATGTCCTCCGTGACCCCCAGGCGGGCGTAGCGGCCGCGGCGCGGCCCACCTTCAGCTGGACGCTGGACCAGTCAGACGGGAAGGCCAGCGGCTTCCTGGTCTCGGTGGTCAAGGCCGACAACGTGAACAGCACCGCGGGCCTGGCTCCGGTCTACACCGCCTTCCTCGACGCGGCGTCGCACTCGGCCGGCGTGGCCTACGGCACCCCTTCGGACATGAGCGCCATCACCAAGGAGCTGCTCGACGCGCTGGCTTCGGCCGACTCCAAGTACGCCAAGAAGGACGGCGACGTCCCCGACCTCGAGAAGGGTGCCAAGTACGTCTGGCTGGTCGCGCCCATCGCGGTGGACAAGGAGAAGGCCAGCTTTGCCATCGGTGATCAGTCCGCGGCCGCCTTCCAAGTCGCCCCCTAGCCCGAGCGCATCAAGAGAGGATCTCATCCCGTGAAGAAAAAGCTTTGGGCGATCGCCCTGACGGCGGCGACCCTTCCCCTCATGACCCTGCCCGCCTTCGCCGCAGAACCCCTCGACCCCCGGGCGCTCTCGCTGGGCGGCCACTACTCGGCCTTCGCCAACAGCGACGTGAACGGCACCCTGAGCAACCCGGCCCTCCTCCACGAGCAGCGCGGCTGGTTGTACCTCGGTCCCAACCTGGGCTTCGGGATGGGCACCAACCTGATCGGGGTCTCGGACTTCCAGGAGACCGCGAACTACGCCGGGTACCTGGGCAACTACTTCTTCGGCTACTCGCCGTCGCTCGCGGGCAACGAGCCCCAGCCCGTGCCCGACGCGGTCGCGATGCCGGCGAGCCTCAAGGCGGTCGTCAGCGACAAGCTGACCATCGACCTGGGCCTGCGCTCGGGCCTGCTCGGCTTCAAGCTGCCCGTTCCCTCGCTTCTGGGCGTCAAGACCCAGGGCGCGAACGGCAAGAGCCAGCTTGCCTGGGGCGCGCTCGGCGCCCGCACCTGGCTCGACGGCGGCCTCGATCTGGCCATCTCGTCGCCCGAGCTTCTGGGCTTCGTCACCAACTACCCGACCCTCGACCAGAACCTCAAGGGGGCCGTCGCGGGCCTGGTGGCCCGCCTCAACTCCAACGAGGCCGACCCGCAGGCGGTGCTCGGCGACGTGGCCAAGGTCCGCGCGGAGCTTGCGAGCGAGACCGGCTTCAAGCCCTTCATGAAGAAGGACGCCAGCGACACCGGCGACCGCGCCCTCACCATCACCGAGACCAACCGCGCCTACGCCACCACCGCGGTCTCGCTCTCGCAGCCCATCCCCTTCCCGGGTCTGCCCTTCTTCCCCAATGCGAAGGCCTCGGTGGGCGGCTCCTTCAAGCTGTTCGTGACGGGTCAGTCCCTCGCGACCCCCATCCAGACCGAGAACGGCGCAGGCAACTTCTCCATCGGCCCGGTCGGCTCCGTCGGGGCCAAGACGACCGTCAACCTGTCGGAGCCGCTCGCCGGCCTCGACGCGGCCCTCGGGACCATCTCCACCGACTTCTCCAAGATGCAGGGCCTGAGCCAGGAGCTCGCCAACTTCGCCAAGATCGACTACGCCAAGGCCGTCAGCACCGAGCTCAAGAGCCGTACCGCCAACAGCATCGGCTCGGGCGTCGACCTGGGCGCGGTGGTGAACCTTGACGATCGCCTCTCGGTCGGTGCCACCCTCGTCAACCCCGTGGTCTTCTGGCCCGGCACCGAGAGCCAGTTCAACGGCAAGTTCGACGGCTCCAAGTTCAGCCTCACCTCGACGGCTTCGGACAAGAGCATCAACTTCACCGACACCGAGCCCATGTCCCTGAGCTTCGGCGCCGCCTACCGCCTGCCCCTCGGCTTCACCGCCATGGCCGACCTGCGCCAGTCGTTCGAGCGGGATCTCTTCTCCGATCAGCTGCTGTACGGGCCGAGCCTGCAGGGCGGCCTGGAGTGGAACATCTTCAACCTCCTCTACGCCCGCACCGGCGCGCGCTTCGGCGGCAAGAACCCGCTGTACGGCGCGGGGCTCGGCCTCAACCTGTTCGTCACCAAGCTGGACCTCTCGGGCGGCGTGAGCCAGGACTTCAAGTCCGGCACCATCGCCGTCTCGACCGGCTTCGGCTTCTAGCTCGGCGGCGAGGGGCACTACCTGCCCCTCGCCCCTTCAGTTTTCGATGCGGCTCTTTCGTCGAACCCCCGCTTCTGAACCGGCCCCCCGCGCGCAAGCGGCGGGGGGCTTCGGCGCGATCCCGGTCGGCGCGTTCTGCGACGTCACGGTGCTCTTTGCCGACCTCGAGGGCTTCACCGCCATGACCGAGCAGCTTCCCGCGCCCGAGGTGGTCGTGCGCCTCAACGAGACCTTCTCGGCTCTGACGGATGCGGTGGACCGCTTCGGGGGGCGGGTGGACAAGTTCATGGGCGACGCCATGCTGGTCGTCTGGTCCGAGGCCGATCCGTGCCGCTCGGCCGCGCTCGCGGTCCAGGCCGCGATCGCCATGCAGGCCGAGGCGGCCCTGCTCCAGGCCCGAGCGCTCGGCGAGGGGCGCCGCCCGGTCAAGGTCCGCATCGGGATCTCGTCGGGCCGGGCGGTCATCGGCGAGATCGGGGCGCCCCAGCGCCGCGAGACGACCGTGATCGGGGACGCGGTCAACACCGCCTCGCGGCTCGAGGCCCTCAACAAGGACTTTCACACCGACTCCATCCTGTCGGGCGCGACCCGCGAGCTGGCCGGGGATCGCCTGAGGGCGCGCGACCTCGGGATGGTGACGATCAAGGGGCGTCGCGAGCCGGTCCGGGCCTTCGCTCTGGTCGCATGGGACGAAAAGGGGGCTCGGTGACGCCGCACGCCGCCTTGCTCTCGCTCGAGTGGATCGGCTTCGTCAGGGACCTGGTGGGGGTCTCGGCGCTCGCGACCATCCTGGTCTACCTGTATAAGCTGCTGCGCCCCAGCCACGAGATCGACCGCATCGGCTTTTTGGCCCTTGCGGTCGCCACCACGGGGACCGTGGCGGGCCTGGTTCTGGGCCTCGTCGTCCTGCGGGCCGTGGTGCCGTGGGCCGCCTTCTCTCTGAGCGCGCTGCTCGTCTTCTGGGTGCTCGAGCTGGAGTTCGGCACGCGCCTGCTGGGCCTTTGCGCGGCGCTGGTGCTCGCCCTGGGTGCCATCTTCATGGCGACCTGCCTGCCTCTCTATTTCGGTTCGCTGCCCTGGCTCTTCCTGACGGCCAGCGGTGCGAGCGCGAGCGCGGGGCTGCTCGCGTTCGCGGCGACGACCGCGTTGCCGTCGCTGTTGCACCACACGGGCGGTGCCCTCACCGCGCGCAAGACCAGCCGATTCTTCGCGCTGGGGCCCTCTACGATCGCCGAGACGGCCTACCGGACCATCGCCTGGGCCCTGCCCGTTCAGCTCGCGAGCCTGGCCTCGGCCCTGATCGGGCTGTACGAGCGGCAGGTCGCGCCCCTTCCGGTCGGGCTCATGGGCCTTGCGACCTTTCTTGCGGTGCTCTACGCGGTCTGGTGCCGCCGCGCCGGCTTCGGGTTCGGGTACAGGCCATGGCTGCTCTTGCTGCTGGGGGGGGCGTCGCTCGCCGCCATGCGCCTGCTGGCCCCGTGCTGAGCGCGGGTGAGGTCGCGCCCCGTTGTGGTAGAATAACCTGCGACCCGTCCTCGGAGGCCCATGCATGACCCTGTTCCCCTTCGGTGCCAAGCGCCCCTCTGGCAAGCCCCCCAAGTCGCGGACCCGCGAGACGATCGAGACCTTCGTGGTCGCCCTGGTCCTTGCCCTGACGGTGCGCGCGACCGTGGCTGAGGCCCGCTTCATCCCGTCCGAGTCCATGCTGCCGACCCTCGAGGTGGGCGATCGCCTGATCGTCGAGAAGGTCTCCTACCGCTTCGAATCCCCCGCTCACGGCGACATCGTCGTCTTCAACCCGCCGGCGAGCGCGGGCTTCAGCGAGAACAACGCCTTCATCAAGCGGGTGATCGGGGTGCCGGGGGATCGCCTCTCGGTCCACGACGGCAAGGTGTTCCGCAACGGGATCGAGCTCACCGAGGCCTACATCAAGGAGGCCCCCGACTACCTGATGCCCGATCCGAGCAACCCCGGGGCCTACTTCCACGACGGCCGCGAGGTCACGGTGCCCGCGGGCCACGTCTTCGTGATGGGC
>DATNQI010000088.1 GCA_036704125.1 Pantanalinema sp.
ATCGCGATCAAGTAGTAGTTCGCATCTCCCTGGTAGAGACGCCCCCCGACCTGTGTCGGGGGGCGTCCCTTTTGCCGGAATGTTGCGAGAATGGGCGAATGATGAGCGCTGAAGCACCATGGCTCCGCTACCTCCACGACAAGGCGCGCCGCGCCGGGCTCAACCGAGCCGAGGCGATCCTCGAGGCGCACGCCATGCGAGCGCACCAGGGGCGCGAGCTGTACCGCGCCCTGACGCGCGACGCCGCCCCGGACCCCTTTTCGCCGCTCGAGGCGATCACCATCCAAGAGGCCGAGGACGGCCAGACCATCAAGGCCCTCCTGAAGCTGCACGACGGCCTCTCGATCGAGACGGTCCTGATGCAGCACCACGGCCGGCGCAACACGGTCTGCGTCTCGAGCCAGGCGGGTTGTGCCTACCGCTGCGCCTTCTGCGCCACCGGCCAGGCCGGCTTCAGTCGCCACCTCACCCCCAGCGAGATCCTCGACCAGGTCCTGTACTTCGCGCGCCACCTCCAAGCGCGCGGCGAGCGAATCACCAACATCGTGTTCATGGGGATGGGCGAGCCCTTTCACAACTACCACGCGGTGTGCGCGGCGATCGCCATGCTCTGCGACCAGAGCGGGATGAGCCTCGCCAGACGCCACGTCACCCTCTCGACCGTGGGGCTGGTGCCCGAGATCCGCAAGTTCGCCCGAGAGCCCGTCGCGGTGAACCTCGCGATCTCGCTGCATGCGCCGAACGATGCGATCCGCAGCGCCCTGATGCCCGTCAACGATCGCTACCCGCTCGACGAGCTGATGGAGGCCTGCGCCGACTACGCCCAGACCACGGGGCGGCGCATCTTCTTCGAGTATCTGATGCTCGAGGGGGTCAACGACGGCGACACCGAGGCCGAGGCGCTCGCGACCTTGATGCGCCGGGGCGACTACCATCTGAACCTCATCCCCTACAACACCACCCCTGACGCGGCCCTCCAGGGATCGGCGGACGAGCGCGTGCGGGCCTTCCAGGCCATCCTCACCGGACACGGCGTCCCCACCACAGTGCGCCAGCCCATGGGCCGCGACATCGCCGCGGCGTGCGGCCAATTGCAGGCAGAGACGCAGCCGAGGGCCAAGTGATCCTCGTCAGTGCTTGCCTGATCGGCACGAAGTGCCGCTACGACGGGGGCGGCTTTTCGCAGTACCCCGAGCTCGCGGACCTCGTGGCAAAGGGCGGGGCCATCCCCGTCTGCCCTGAAGAGCTCGGCGGCCTGCCCACTCCGCGGCCACCGGCCGAGCTCGTGGGCGGCGACGGTGCTGCCGTGCTGAGGGGCGAGGCCCGGATCGTGCGGCAAGACGGCACCGACGTCACCGAGGCCTTCCTCGCGGGCGCCGAGGCGGCGGCGCGCCTCGCGGAGCGGCACGGCGTCGCGCGAGCCATCCTCAAGGCCCGCAGCCCCTCCTGCGGCTGCAACTCCGTCTACGACGGCACCTTCACCGGCCGCGTCGTCCCGGGTCAGGGCGTGACCGCCGCGCGCCTTGCTGCGATGGGGATCGCGGTGACCGACGAGAGCGGGCAAGCGACCTGACGCGGGGGGCGGGCCGAGGCGCTTGCCCCTGGCCCCTCGAAAGTGCAAGAATGCTCTCATGCACGCTCCACGCCTGATCGCGGTCGATCCGACCGCGCCGGATCCCTCCCTCCTGGCCCCTGCCGCCGAGCTGCTCCGCAAGGGCGGCCTGGTGGCCTTCCCCACCGAGACCGTCTACGGGCTGGGGGCCGACGCGCGCAACCCCGAGGCGGTGCGCCGCATCTTCGAGGCCAAGGGGCGCCCGGCGACCAACCCCTTGATCGTGCACGTGGCCAACGTCCAGGCGGCCCGCTCCATCACGGCCGCATGGCCGGACATCGCCGAGCAACTCGCTGCCGCCTTCTGGCCTGGCCCTTTGACCCTGCTCTTGCCCAAGCGCCCCGAGATCCCCGACCTGGTCACGGCTGGCCTCCCCGCTGTCGGGGTGAGGATCCCCGCTCACCCGGTGGCACTCGCCCTCCTCAAGGAAGCGGGCATCCCCGTGGCGGCGCCGAGCGCCAACCCCTACATGGGCATCTCGCCCACCGAGGCCCGGCACGTGATCGCGGGCCTGGGCGATCGCGTCGATGCGGTGGTGGACGGCGGCGCGTGCGCCGTGGGGATCGAGTCGACGGTCCTGGACCTGACGGGCGAGGTCCCCACGGTGCTGCGACCGGGCGGGGTGAGCCTCGAGGCAATCCGCCGCCTCGCGCCGAACGCGCGCATGGCCCACCTCGTCGCCGGCGAGGGCCCCCAGGCCTCGCCGGGCCTCGCCCGCCGGCACTACGCCCCCAAGGCGCCGCTCGAACTCATCGGCCGAGAGGAGATCGGCCCGGCCCTGGCCGCGACGGGCGACCTGCCGGTCGCCGTCCTGACCATCGGCCCCGCACCGGCGAGCCTCGTGCGCGCGGTCATTCACGCGTTGCCCAGCGATCCCGAAGGGTACGCTGCGGCGCTCTACGCCACGCTGCACGCGCTCGATGCGACCGGAGTCGCGCGGATCCTGGTGGAGCGTCCTCCCGAGACCGACCAATGGGCGGCGGTCCGCGATCGCCTGAGCCGGGCCGCGGCGCGCTGAAGCCTTCGCTCACTTCACCGAGCTGAACAAAATAACCCTCGCCTGGGTATACCCTCCCTACAGGAAATTTCATTTCTCGACGCGAACGTTTCGTGAGGAGGGCGCCCATGAACGTAGGAATCGGCGGCAGCGATCCGTCCCGCAAGGCCGCGGAAGAAGCGGCCCGGCGCGCAGCAGAAGAGGCCGCTCGCCGCCGCGCCGCCGAGGAGGCCGCGCGCAAGGCCGCCGAGGAAGCCGCGAGGAAGGCCGCCGAAGAGGCTGCAAAGAAGGCAGCAGAGGAAGCCGCGAAGAAGGCCGCCGAGGAGGCAGCAAAGGCCAAGCTCGCCGAGCAGCGCGAGATGCGCCTGGCGCGCTACGCCCCCGAAGAGACCAGGGCCGCCGCCCCCAAGGTCGAGAAGAAGCCCGAGCCTCAGGAGGAGAAGGGCTTCTTCGGCAAGCTCTGGGACGACGCCAAGGACGCCGGCAACAAGGTCGTCGATGGCGCCAAGAAGGTCGGCAAGGCCGTCGACAGCGAGCTCGACGACATCGGCGACAAGCTCGCCGACGCGGGTGAAGCGATCGCAAGCGGCGCCAAGAAGACGGTCAAGGCCGTCGACGACGGTCTCGACTACGTGGGCGAGCAGATCGAGGCCGGGGCGCGCCACGTCGTCGACAAGGTCATCGATCCTTTGCTCGACAAGAGCGTCCTCGGCGACGACGACGAGTACAGCGGCGAGAAGGCCGGAGCGGTGGGCAACCTCTTGACCAACCGCCTGGAGCCCGGCGAGTCGGTCTTCATGAAGATCGAGGCCGACGCCCAGTTCGCGGGCGTCCAGGTCGGCGCCGGCGCCCAGGCCGAGGTCAAGCGCGTCCAGAAGACCGATGAAGCGGGCAACCTCGTCACCGAGCCCAAGGATGACAAGGGAAGGCCCCCCACCGAGATCGAGGTCTCCCTGATGGTCGACGCCAACGCCGGGGTCGGCATCCAGGCCGAGCTCCTCAACCTCCAGAAGGGCAAGGCTGCGGGCGATCGCGTCGTGGGCGCCGACGTCAGCGCGGGAGCCGAAGCGCAGGCGGGAGTCTCGGGCCAGGTGGAGTTCAAGTTCCGCTTCGATCCCAACGACCCCAAGGCCATGGAAGCCATGACGGGCATCCTCAAGTCGGCCTCCAAGAGCACCCTCGAGGCCACCATCCCCGGCATCGGCATGGCGCTCGCCGCGAGCAACGCCCCCGACGTGGCCAAGGACGCCGCCGCCTTCGCCAGCCACCTCACCGAGGTGCGCGGCGAGGCGGGCCTGTACGCCAACGCCACCCTCGAGGCGGGCATCTCCCTCGGCGCCCACGAGAAGGCCGATGCGGCGGAGGAAGCCGACGGCACCGAAGCGAAGCAGGGCTTCAAGGGCATGGTCGTCGGCCAAGCCCTCGACGCCGCCAAGCTCGACGTGGCGAGCCTCAGCGCCGCCATCGGAGGCGAGGTCAAGCTCGGCGCCAACAAGGACTTCCGTAGCGACACGACGACCCTCTACCTGACCATCAACGGCCAGGCGCAGGCCTCGGGCGGGGTCGCGGGCTTCGAGGCGGGCGTCGGCGGCACCGACAGCCGCACCATGGCCGTCACCCTCGACAAGAAGGGCGAGATCGTGGGGGCGAGCATCCAGAAGACCATGACCAAGGAGCAATTCGCCGGGCTGGGCAGCGAGGACCTGCAGGGCCGTCGCATCAACTCCAAGGCGCTCGCGCGCCTCGAGGAGGAGGACAGCGTCACCGTCACGTACCAGATGCGCCCCGAGGCCCTCGAGGCATTCAAGAAGCAGATGAAGGATGCCCCGGCGAGCGCCGTGGCCGGCATGATCGGCCAGGGCTACCGCCTCGACCAGGAAAAGCTCGAGGTCGCGAGCGTGACGGGCAGCCACGTCACGTCAGGGGAACTCGGCTTCGACGTGATGGGCAACCAGATCAAGGGTACGGTGGGGCACGGCCAGGAGGTCGCGCTCGACCCGGGCGACTACGGCGGCAAGCGCCTCAACAGCGCCATGGCCGAGCACAGCGTGATCCAGCGGTCCCCGGTGGGCGCCGGCGCGCGCACCGGCCGATAAGCGGGGGGCCAAGAGATGGGAAACTGGAAGGTCGATCTGCTGACGGGCATGCGCTCCCACGAGCTTCCGCTCGATGCCCTGCCCTTCGTCTCGCGCCTGGGAGCCCCCGACGGGGTGCTGCGGGTCGTGACGGATCCAAACGGGGTGCCGCAGTCGGTGGAGGTCAGCATGGCCGCTCCCAAGCGCTTCGTGGTCAACGCCCTGGACCGGATCGCCCGAGAGGCGAGCTGGGACGTACCGGTGGAGGCGCTGTGCGCGGCCCCGGCCAGCCGGCTGGTGGTGGACATGGTCCTCAAGCCCGAGTTCGTCCAGGATCTGGACACCCTGGACGTGGACAACCCCGACCTGACGGTGAGCGTGGGATGGTACCCCCACCTGATGGACGACCACAACTACACCATCGAGAACA
>DATNQI010000089.1 GCA_036704125.1 Pantanalinema sp.
GCTGGCGCCAAGGTATCCACCGTACGCCCTTTGTAGCTTGACCTACATTGGCTCGTTTAACATTAATTACCTTGGATTATCTCAAAAGATACTTTCGTATCTATTTGGGATATCTTCTCCTATGCAGTTGTCAAAGTGCAGACCGGATTCGTATCCGGTTCGAAATCCTCAAAAAGAAGACTTCGAACCAAACACCGAGCAATCTCGGCCGTTCTCGTTTTTCAAGAGTACCCACTCTAGCTCAGGACCTCCCGCCTTGTCAACCCCCGGGCTTGTGATCGTTACACGATCGAGCGGGAATCAAACTTCCGAAAGGCTTTCACCGGGCGGGTCAGAGGCGGCTTGCGTCGCTCTCGATGGGATGCATATTAGCTCCGGCGGGATTCGGAAGTCAAGCGCTTTTTTAAATCCAGATTTAGATCCGGTTTGAGGCGCCTTATCTCAAGGTAAAAGGGGAGGCCCGCGCAGCGCGGGCCTCCCCTTTTACCGCAAGTCTTAGTTAGTAGTACTGGGAGTAGCCGTTGGTGCTGACCCCGCCACTGCTGATGGTCTTGATCTCGCAGCGCGCCTTGGAGCTGGCGAACCAGCCGGTCTTCTCGAAGGTCAGGGTCTGCTTTTGACCGCTCATCACCGAGACCGTCTTGGTCTGGATGTCCTCGGCGTCGGTACCCGAGCCGAAGTAGCAGGTCACTTCGCCGCTGAGGGTCCCAGCGACCGGGTTGATGACATCCACCGTCGCGAGAATCGTGCGCTTCATCAGGCCCGACTCCTTGATGACCGGGGTGCCGAGGATGAGGTTGCCCTGGACGGTCGTCCCACCCCCTCCCGAGGGGTTGCCGGGATTGGGCGTCGGCTGGGGAGTGGGAGTCGCGGTCGGGGCGGGGGTCGGCTCGGTGCTCTTGGCTGGTTCGGGCTCGACCATGTTATCCGGCAGACGCTTGCCGCAGCCCGTCGCCAGGGCGAGCGTCAACACTCCCACCGTCAGCAGCATCGAAACGACTGGCTTGCGTCCCTTCATCACTCTTCCCTCTCAACGGCTCGCCGAAGCGACTGTACTGAAGGTGTTATGGCGCGGAAGCAAAACATGCTTGCGCCTCGAGCGTTAAGCCCCCATTAAAGTAACGGTAAGTTATAGCGAGTTGCACGGGCCGGCCGCGATCGCTCCCCTTCTCTACCTGACGTTGACCCTTACTTGGAAGGGGCGTATCATCGTGCATCGCCCGTTGACCACAGGAGGCCGCCATGACCCTCGCCGCCGAACCCACTCTCCGCTGGGATCTAAGTGATCTATATGACGGCCCCCAGGATCCGCGGATCGAGCAGGATCTCGCCCAGCTGCGCAGCGACGCGGCCGACTTCAGGCGGCGCTTCCATGGAAGGGTGATCGATCTTTCGCCCCTCGCGCTGCGCGACGCCCTGGTCGAGATCGAGGGCATCTCGTCGCGCTTGCATCGCCTCGCCGGCTACTCCACCCTGCTCTTCTCGGCCAACACCGAAGAGGAGCAGCACAAGGCCCTGAGCGATCGCATACGAACCGAGGGCACCGCGATCGCCAACCAGATCCAGTTCTTCGACGTCGAGATCAAGGCCATGCCTGAGGACCGCTTCGCCCCCTTGCCCGATGCGCCCGAGCTCGCCTCTTACCGCCACCACCTGCGCACCCTGCGTCGCTTCGCCCCCCACACCCTCTCGGAGGCCGAGGAGCGGATCGCCTCGGTCAAGGACCTCACGGGCCGCGCCGCATGGGGCCAGCTCTACACCGAGATCAGCGCGGGCATGCGCATCCCCGTGACGGTCCGGGGCGAGACGCGCGACTACGCCGTCGCCGAGATGCGGAGCCTGCGCGCCGATCCGGACCGCACCGTGCGCGAGGAGGCGACCCGCGCCCTCTTCAAGGCCCACGCCGAGCGCGGCCACGTCCTGAGCTACCTCTTCAACACCGTCTACCAGGACCACGCGCAGGAGGTGGTGCTGCGCAAGTACCCCACCGCGATCGCCCCCACCCTCCTGGCCGACGACCTGGGCGAGGGCGTGATCGAGGCCCTGCTCAGCGCCACCGAGGCCAACTACGACATCGTCCAGCGCTACTACCGCCTCAAGGCGAAGGCCCTGGGCATCAAGGACTTCGCCTTCTTCGACACGCTCGCGCCCTACGCCGAGACCGTGCGCACCATCCCCTTCGAGCAGGCGCGCGCCACCGTCCTCGACACCTTCGGCCGCTTCAACCCCGAGTTCGCGCGCATCGCCATGCGCTTCTTCGACGGCCGCTGGATCGACGTGCCCCCGGCTCCCGGCAAGCGCGGCGGCGCCTTCTGCGCGGGGATGACCCCCGGCCTCCACCCCTACATCCTCCTGAACTACAACGGCCGCCTCGAGGACGTGACCACCCTCGCTCACGAGCTGGGCCACGGGATCCACAACGTGCTCGCCAGCGAGCAGAGCCTGTTCAACTACGGGGCGGTCACCCCCATGGCCGAAACGGCCTCGACCTTCGCCGAGATCGTGGTGCTCGATCGCCTCCTTGCCGACGAGCGGGATCCCGCCGTCCGCCTGCAACTGCTGGCCAAGCGCCTCGAGGACGCCGTCCACACGATCTTCCGCCAGGTCATGTACACCCGCTGGGAGCTCAGGACCCACGCCCGGCGCACCGAGGGCCCTCTTGCCGCCGAGGAGTTCTGCTCCATCTGGAGCCAGGAGAATACCCGCCTCTACGGCGCGGATGTCCGCATGGACGCCCACGACCACTGGAGCTGGGCCACGGTGCCCCACCTGGCCCTGTACCGGTTCTACTGCTACTCCTACGCCTTCGGGCAGCTCCTGGTCTACGCCCTCTACCACCAGTACAAGGAGGAAGGGGCGACCTTCGTCCCCAAGCTCCTGGACGTGCTGCGCGCCGGCGGATCCGCCGAGCCCTCCGTCATCCTGCGCCGGGTGGGGGTGGACATCACCGACCCCGGCTTCTGGCAGAAGGGGCTTTCGATCCTGCGCGGCATGCTCGCGGAGTACGAAGCGGCCCTCTAGCCCGAGAAGCGCCTCGCTGGATCAGCGAGGCGCTCTTGCTAGGGCGTCCCCAGCCGCCGGGCCTTCTCCCAGGTCACGGGCTGGCGCCCGCGCAGGTAGCGCCAGGCGCCGGCGAGCGCGGCCACGTTGAGGAAGGTGAAGTAGAAGGGGATGTAGCAGCCCTTCCACCGGATGCCGCGGAGCTGGAGGGCGTACCCCGCGATCGCCAGGGCGTAGAAGACGAGCTGGAGCGCGAACAGCCAGCGAAGCGCGCCGTGCCACGCCAGGACCGCGTTGGCGACGAGGGCCAGCGGCAGGGCGAACGGGACCACCATCCAGCGCAGCACCCGGTGCGAGACGTACTGGAAGGCGACCAGGCCATAGCGCGGGGTGACAAGGGGCCAAAGGCGCACCACCGATTGCCAGCCACCCGCCACGATCCGCACCTTGCGCTTGAACTCGTCGTTGAAGGTCGCGGACGCATCCTCGCTCGCGGTGGCGGCCGGCTCGTAGGCCACGCGCCGGCCCTTCATCACCAGGCGCATGGACAGCACGAAGTCCTCGATGATGGCGTCCGGGGGCAAGGGATCGAAGCAGGCCCTGCGCAGCGCGAAGACCTCGCCCGTGGCGCCGAGGGCCGTCGAGACGCCCGAGTCGAGGCGCTTGAGCCACGACTCGTAGCGCCAGTAGAGGCCCTCGCCGAGGCTGACCGTGCCCGGTCCCTGGTGGATGTGCTTTTCGCCGGCGACCAGCGCCACGCGCGGGTCCCCGAAGTGGCGCACCAGCAGGCGCAGGCAATCGGCCTCGAAGAAGCAGTTGGCGTCCGAGCCCACCACGATCTCGCCCATGGCCTGGGGGATGGCCGCGTTGAGGGCGTTGACCTTGCCCGAGCGCTCCTTGCGATGGATCAGGCGCACCCGCGGGTCCTCCTGGGCGAGGACCACCTCCTCGGTCCCGTCGGTGCACCCGTCGGTGACGATCAGGACCTCCAGGCGCTCGGCGGGATAATCGAGGGCGAGCGCATTTCGGATGCGCTCGGCGATGACGGGGGCCTCGTTGTAGGCCGCGATCACCACCGAGACCGTCGGCAAGTCGGTCGAGAGGCGCGCGGGGTAGCGCACCAGGCGGGCGATCAGCCAGATGACCAGCCCGTAGCCCAAGTAGGCGTAGAGCGTGACGGCAAGCGCCACCCACAGGACCCAGGCCCAGGCGTTCACCACGGACGCCCTCCTTCCCTCGTTCAGGAGTAGCGCCCCGATTGTAGCGAGCCCCCACGGGCCCCAGGCAGGGCAAGACCGCCAACATTCTTGGCGATCGAAAAAGCGAGGGGGGGCGCGATCGCGCCCCCCCCCTCGCTCGAGACCGAAAGCCTACGCCCAGCGGACGAGGCCCACCTCGTTGTCGTTCATCAGCGCCGGGTGAGCGGGCCGGATGCGGACGCCGTAGCTGTAGCTGCCGCCGGTATGAGGGTGCAGGCGCCCCTCGTAGGCGTACACGCCCTCGGCCACGCGGGCCGCGCGCGTCATGGGCATCACCTCGAAGCTCTTGACGACGCCGTCCACCTCGCGGCCCTGGCAGATCTCGACCACGAAGTGGGCGGGATCCAGGCCGCCGAAGCGGACGCGGGCCTCGAGGCCCACCTCTTCGCCGACCGTCAGCCGCTGCTCGCGCGGGCCGCTCGCCTCCAGGTGGATCTGGTGCCAGTTGAGGCGGACCATCCCCTTCCAGTGCGAGAGGTGGCGCGCCAGGGCGAACGAGTCCTCGGCGAGCTTCTCGCCGTGCTCCATGGCCGGCACGTACAGCTCTCGGCTGTAGTCCTGCACCATGCGGCGGGTGCTGTAGGCCGGGGCCAGGGTACGGATCGCCTCCTTGGAGTGGCGGATCCAGCCCGACGCGATGCCCTTGGCGTTGCGGTCGTAGTAGAGCGGGACGAGCTGGTCCTCGAGGGTCTGGTACATGGAGACGCTGTCGGCGTCGTCCTGCTCGTCGAGGTCCTTGTACTCGCGCTCCTCGCCGATGCTCCAGCCGTTCTGGCCGTTGTAGCCCTCGCACCACCAGCCGTCCAGGACGCTGAAGTTGAGGACGCCGTTGAGGGCGGCCTTCTGGCCGCTGGTGCCCGAGGCCTCCAGGGGGCGGCGCGGGTTGTTGAGCCACACGTCCACGCCGTGGACCAAAAAGCGCGCGAGGTTCATGTCGTAATCCTCGACGATCACGATCTTGCCCTCGAGCCCCTCTTGCTGGGCGTACTCGTAGATGGCCTGGATGAACTTCTTGCCGGGCTCGTCGGCCGGGTGGGCCTTGCCCGCGAAGATGACCTGGACCGGCCGATCCGCCTTGTGGAGGATGGCCTTGAGGCGGTCCAGGTCGCGGAACAGCAAGGTCGCGCGCTTGTAGGTGGCGAAGCGGCGCGCGAAGCCGATGGTCAGCGCATCGGGGTCGAGCATGGTGTCGACCTCGCGGATGCGCGCGGGGCTCTCGCCGTGGCGCAGGCGCATGGCCCGCAGGCGCGCGCGAACCTCCTCGATCATCTTGACCTTGAGCGCGCGGCGCGCCGCCCAGTACTCGCCGTCGGGGATCTTGGTGACGTCGTCCCAGCTCTCGAGGGCGTCCACCTGGTCACGCCACGAGGGGGCGTAGGCGTCGAGCAGCTGGGCCATCTCGGGGGCGAGCCAGGTCTCGGTGTGGATGCCGTTGGTGATGTGGGAGATGGGCACCTCGCTGACGGGCACGCCCTGCCAGAGGTCCTTCCAGATGTCGCGCGACACCTCGCCGTGCAGCTTGGAGACGCCGTTGGCCCGGCGCGACATGCGCAGCGCGAGCACCGTCATGCTGAACAGGGCGGGGCCGCCCATGGTGTCCTGGCGGGCGATCGCGAGGAACTCCTCGCGGGTGAGGCGCAGCTCCTGGTAGTAGTGGCGGAAGTACTTCTCCATCATCTCGAAGGCGAAGGCGTCGTTGCCCGCGGGCACCGGGGTGTGGGTCGTGAAGACCGCGTTGGCCGCCACGGCCTCGACGGCCTCGTAGAAGGTCAGGGCCTCGGCCTTGATCAGCTCGCGGACGCGCTCGAGGCCCGAGAAGGCCGCGTGGCCCTCGTTCATGTGCCACATGGCGGGCTGGATGCCCAGGGCGCGCAGGGCGCGGACGCCGCCGATGCCGAGGATGATCTCCTGGGCGATGCGCATGTCGTGGTCGCCACCGTAGAGCTGCGCCGAGAAGCGGCGGTCCTCGGGGGAGTTGCGGTCGATGTCCGTGTCGAGCAGGTAGAGGGAGATGCGGCCGACCTTGACCTCCCAGACCTTGGCGAAGACGCGGCGGCCGGGCAGCTCGACCCCGATGATCACCTCGTCGCCGTCCAGGTCCCGGGCGGGCTGGATGGGCAGCTCGTTGAAGTTGAGCTTGTCGTAGATCGCCTCCTGGCGGCCCTCGACGTTGAGGCGCTGGCGGAAGTAGCCCTGGTTGTAGAGCAGGCCGACGCCGACGAAGGGCAGGCCCAGGTCGCTCGCGGACTTGCAGTGGTCGCCGGCGAGGATCCCGAGGCCGCCCGAGTAGATGGGCAGCGACTCGTGGAGGCCGAACTCGGCCGAGAAGTAGGCGACCACGTCGCCCTTGTGGTCGGGGAAGGTGCGCCCGAACCAGGTGGCCTCGTCCTGCACGTAGGCGTCGAAGGCGGCGATCACCGCGTCGTAGCGCGCAAGGAAGTCCGAGTCGACGCAGAGCGCGTCGAGGCGCGCCTGGCTGATTTCGCAAAGCAGCTTGACGGGGTTGTGGTAGACCTTCTGCCACAACCCCGCGCTCAGCGCCTTGAAGAGCTCCTGCGCCGCGGGGTTCCAGCTCCACCAAATGTTGTGGGCCAGCTCATCAAGGCGTCGAATGCGCTCGGGCAACGACGGAAAGACCGACACTCTGCCTAGAAGATTCAAGTATCTTTCTCCTTCAGGTGGGACGTCCAGAATTGCAAAAGGCGCGGCATGACTTTCGTCACCGCGCCATTGCTCAGAGCGTATCATACCACATCCCCGCCGGGCCGCCCACCAAGGCGCCCGAGGCCCTCACCCGCTCAGAGACGGGGACGGAACCGGGGCAAGTCGACCGTGATACCCGTGACGTCGGGCACGTAGGCGATGGTGTTGCCGCGATCCGCAACGACGTAGCCGGCGGCCAGCTGCTCGCGGTAGACGGGCATGTAGAACTTCATCGGGTCCTGGGGGGTCGTGTCGATCATCTGGAGCTTCGCGTCGAGGATCAGGTGGTTGTTGATGAGGACCGTCCCGCCCCACATGAGCAGGTAGTTCTTGGCCGAGGGCTCGGCGATCTCGGGGTAGGGGCGGCGCACCTTGTCGTCGAACACCATGATCACCCGGCCATTCTCGACCCGCGCGCCGGAGACGAAGCCGTTGATGGCCGGCGGGGGCAGCAGCTTGTCGGGGTAGATGACGACGTTGTTGCCGTCGATCTTGACGCCGGCGGCCTTGGAGTTGATCAGCCTGGCCATCTCGAGGCCCATCACGTCCATGATGCCCTTGACCGGGATGCCCGCGCTCTTGACGCTCTCGGGCTTGAGCACGAGCTGCCCCGCCCCGTTGGGGGAGAGCGAGCCCTCCATCGAGAAGGGCAGCGGGATGCCCTTGTGCATGGTACCGGACATGGTGACCTTGCCGTCCTTGTTCGCGATCTTGAGGTCGCTCAAGGGGCTGCCCTCGTAGTTGAAGACGTACTTGTTGAAGATCGACGTCATGGCGGCGTCGTCGATCACGAGGTTTCCCGTGTGGATGTTGACGACGAAATCTTCCTTGTTGGCGGGGATGAGGGGCTGGTTGGGACGCTTGACCTGGAGGTCCGCGACCAGGTCGGGCATGCCGACCACGATGTCCTCGTCGACCCGGTACACCACGTTGCGGGTGTAGAACTGCGTGATGGCGCCGCGCGGCGTGCCGTCGTCATCGCCAAGACCGGGGAGCTGCTTGTTGCTGCCGGTCGCTCCCGGCACCTGACCACAGCCCGCCAAGAGCAGGGCAAGCAGGGTCAGCGCCCCGATTCCTTTCCTTGCTCTCTTCAGCATGCGGCATCCTCCTGGCACGTTCAATCAGCTGTTAATTCACTATCCGCTGCCGCCGGCGCCAACTGACGCAGGTGAAGCTAAATTAACTTTAAAGTCTTGCTAAAGAATACGATGAACCTCAGGACGCCGCGACCGGTCCTGACAGGCGATCGATGAAGTCCCGCACCACCTCGACCAGCTCGGCATGCGTCCTGGTGGCGTTGATGGCCGCGCGCAGCTCCGCCGAGCCGATCATGCCGCGCGTGTACCAGGTGATGTGCTTGCGGCTCTCCGAGACGCCCTGGCGCTCGCCCTTCTCGGCGATCAGGATGTCGGCGTGGGCGAGGGCCACCTCCAGGCGCTCGACGGGCCCCGGCTCCGGGAGGACCTCGCCGGTGCGGGCGTAGTGGGCGATCCGCGGGATGATCCACGGGTTGCCCTGGGCTCCGCGCCCGACCATGACTCCGGCGACCCCGAAATCTCGCATGCGCTCGAGGGCCTGCACCGGGTCCGCCACGTCCCCGTTGCCGATGACCGGGATCGACACCGCCCGGGCCACCTCGGCGATCTTGTCCCAGTCCGCCTGGCCCGAATACATCTGCGATCGCGTCCGGCCGTGCACCGTGATCGCGGCCACACCGGCCTGCTCGGCGAGCTTGGCGACCTCCAGGTAATTCTGGTGATCGTCGGAGTAGCCGAGGCGCATCTTGATGGTGACGGGGGTGTCGGGCACGGCCTTGACCATGGCCTTGAGGATCCGCTCCAGCAGGGCGGTCTCCTTGAGCAGGGCGGAGCCGTCGCAGCCGCTGGTGATCTTGGGGACCGGACAGCCGAGATTGATGTCCACGACGGCGGCGCCGAGCTCGACAAGGCGCTGGCTCGCCGCGGCCATCACGTCCGGCTCGTGGCCGAAGAGCTGGAGGCCGAGCGGCTTGAGGTCCTCGGGAACCCTGAGGTCGGGGGCGTCCTTGCGGCGGTGCATGTTCATCAGGCCCACGGCGCTGAACATCTCGTGGAACGCCAGGCTGTCGCGGTCGTAGCGCCGCATCAGGCGAATGTAGGGGAAGTCGCAGACCCCGCACATGGGGGCCAGGATCACGGGGCTTGCGAGCTCGAGCTTGCCGATCTTCAGGACATGGTCACGCATGGCGCCCATTCTAACACGCCCGTTTGGCAAGCCGGGCGCCTCGTTGGTACCATTGGAGCCGGCCGCACGCATCCAGAAAGAGGAGCAGATGAAGATCTACACCAAGACCGGCGACAAGGGGCAGACCTCGCTGCTCTTCGGCAAGCGCGTCCCCAAGGACGACCTGAGGGTCGAGGCCTACGGCACCGTGGACGAGGCCAACTCGGCCATCGGGCTGGCCGTCAGCTTCTTGCCCGACGAGGCCGCGCTCACCGAGGTGCGCGGCTACCTGAACGAGATCCAGCAGGTGCTCTTCAACGTCGGCGCCGAGCTCGCGACCCCCGCCGGCCGGCGCCCGGGCTGGGAGGCCACCGAGGCCCACGTCCTGAGCCTCGAAGAGGCCATCGATGCCCTCGAGGCCCGCATGCCCTTGCTCACGAGCTTCCTCTTGCCCGGCGGCAGCCCCTCGGGGGCCGCCCTCCACGTGGCCCGGACCGTGGCGCGCCGCGCCGAGCGCCATGCCGTCACCCTCGCCGCCCAGGACGAGCTGAACCCGGTGGTGATCGGCTACCTCAACCGCCTCTCCGACTTCCTGTTCGTCTGCGCCCGCTACGTCAACCAGGTGATGGGCCAGGCCGAGCCCGCGGGCCCGGTGCCCCAGGGCCTCAAGGCCAACGCCGCCAAGGCCGCGAACCAGGACTAGAGCGCGTCGAACAAAACCGTTCCTAAGAGCCGCTGTAACCCCAGTCACCGCCCGGTGGCTGGGGTTCGCGCTATGCTGGGCTTTCAGCCTCTTGCATCTGCGAGGAAGGACCCCAATGAGACGCGTCTACACCGACGCCCGCGGCCAGCTCGAACGCTTGAGCCGCTCCGATTTCGACTCGGCAAGCTGGCAGACCGTCTGCGTCAAGGCCCACCTCCTCAGCCTGGGGGGGGCCATCGACGCGCTGCAGAGCCTCGACCAGCTCAAGGCGGGCCGGATCCAGGTCCTTCCCCACCAGATCGACGCGGTCATGACCGCCGTCAACCGCATGCACTGCCGCGCCATCCTCGCCGACGAGGTGGGCCTCGGCAAGACCATCGAGGCGGGGCTCATCCTCAAGGAGTACCTGGTCCGCAACCTGGTCAAGAACGTGCTGATCCTGACGCCGGCGCCGCTGACGACCCAGTGGCGCGGCGAGATGGAGTCCAAGTTCGGCGAGGCCTTCGTGGTCGCCGACAAGGACGACGACGAGACCTTCAAGGGATGGGGGGCGCACGAGCGCCTGATCGTCTCGCTCGACACCGCCAAGCACCCCGGCAACGCCAAGGAGATCGCGGGGCGCAAGTGGGACATGCTGGTGGTGGACGAGGCCCACCGCCTCAAGAACGCCCAGACGGCGGCCTACCAGTTCGTCAAGACCCTCGACGCCCGCTTCAAGCTCTTCCTGACCGCCACTCCCATCCAGAACTCGCTGTTCGAGCTGTACAACCTGGTCGAGCTCTTGAGCGAGGGCATGTTCGGCAGCCTCGAGAGCTTCCGCGCCCGCTTCATCGAGGACGCCAAGGGCCGGGTGCTCAAGAATCCGCAGGCCCTCTCGGAGCTGCTCGCCCGGGTCATGATCCGGCACCGCCGCAGCGAGGTGGGGATCAAGTTCGTCGATCGCAAGGTCGAGACCGTCCGCCTCCAGGGGAGCCCCGACGAGATGCGGCTCCACGACGCGGTGGTCGAGTACGTGGCCCGGGGGCTCGGCACCAAGGAGGCCAAGGGCCAGAAGACCCTCGCCTTCATCCGCCTGTCGCGCATGCTCTCGAGCAGCCCGCAAGCGCTCGCCAAGAGCGCCGAGACCATGGCGACCCACACCACCGTCGAGGACGCCGCGGAGCTTGGGCGCATCGCGGCTCTGGCCCGCACCATCCCAGGCTCCTCCAAGCTCGACGCGCTGCGCTCGGTGCTCACCAAGGTCCAGGACAAGGCCATCGTCTTCACCGGCTTCTACGAGACCCAGGACTTCCTCGCCGAGCGCCTGAGGGCCGACGGGCTCAAGGTGGTGACCTTCAACGGGCGCATGAGCCAGAAGGAGAAGGACCGGATCATCACCGAGTTCAAGATGAGCGCCGACGTGCTGCTCTGCACCGACGCCGGCAGCGAAGGCGTAAACCTACAGTTCTGCCACGTGCTCGTCAACTACGACCTGCCCTGGAACCCCATGCGCGTCGAGCAGCGCATCGGCCGCGTCCACCGGATCGGCCAGACGCGCGACGTCCTGATCATCAACCTCTCGATCCAGGGCACCATCGAGGACTACGTCCTTCAGATCCTCGAGCAGAAGATCGAGCTCTTCACCCAGGCCGTCGGCGACACGGACCTGATCCTCTCCAACCTCAAGGGCTCGGACAGCTTCGAGAAGACCATCATCGCCCTGATCGCCCAGGCCAAGGAGCGCGGAGCGCTCGAGGCGGGCTTCGAGACCCTCGGCCGCAACCTCGAGATGGCCAAGGCCGCCGCCGACCAGATCCGCGAGTTCGACTCCCAGACCCTCGCCCTCCTGGACCTCTCGGCGATCAAGGCCGAGGCGGGCGCCTCCTAGCGCGCTGTCGAAAAACCGCTTGCAAGTTCACAAAACTTCATTAAACTAAACTAAGCAAGCATTCGTTTTTCGGAGGTGCCCCATGCGCATGATCGCCCTCCCCCTCGTCATCGCCCTTTCCCTCTCGTTCACCGCCTGCAAGCAGACCCAGGCCAAGAAAGAAGCGGGCGATCCCACCAAGACCGCCGCCGCGTCGCAGAGCCTGCCCTCGACCAGCACCGGCGATCCCGCCAAGGACCAGGAGCGCGAGCGCTTCAAGGCCAAGAAGCAGATCGTCATCAACTCGCTCAACGACGTGCTCGAGGAGATGCAGAACCGGGGAATCGAGATCCGCAAGACCCCCAAGAAACCCGCCTGGCGCCTCATCGTCCCGGCCTACGCCGCGATCAAGGATCCGGCCAAGCGCGAGGCGGAGGCCGACAAGCTCGCCAGCGACTTCAAGGCCCGGATCGAGGGGATCATGCAGAAGCAGGTCCAGGTGGAGGTCTACGGGGACGACAAGGAGACCTCACGCCTCAACCCCTGATCCTCGGCACGAGCAGCATCCGTCACAGACTCCCGGACGCAGGGCCCCTAAGATCGTCCCAGCCGTGCTCGAACAACGGCCGGTGCGCCCGCGTCACGGGAGTTGACGATGCAGGAACCCTCGATCCGCAGCTTTACCCTCGACTACTACCGCAGCCTCGGCGCCGAGCTCACCCCGCTCGACCCCGAAGCCCGCACGTGGGAAGTCCGCCTCCCCGAGCGGCGCAGCGTCGAAGGCTACACCCCCCTGAGCATCTCGTTCGACCCCTTGAACGCCGAGGCCGCCCAGAGCGGCGAGCTCAGCGCCATGGGGCGGACGACCCCCCAGTGGCGCGCCATCCTCGAGGCCTGCACCCAGGCCCGGACGGTCGCCTACCGGCACGTGGTCGCCGAGCCCGTCGCGCACATCGCCCAGGTCTTCCAGGCCAAGCTGCCCTCGTACGGCGTGCAGGGCGCGAAGCTGGTGGCCGTCACCCCGCGCACGGCCGTGGGCTTCTCGCACCGGGTGACCTTCGAGGCGCCGGCCATGGCCGCCCGCCACGAGGAGCTTCACCACGACCTGCTGGATGCGATCACGGGCGAGCGCCTCGACGCGCTCTCGGATGCCTTCTACAGCCTGCACTCCATCCCCATCGAGCCGCCGCAGGATCCGCGCCTGCTGCCGATCGACACCCTCCACGCCCAGGCCATCTCCCGCGTGGACGTGCGCACCGAGGCGCGCGGCCTGGCCCTCGAGACCGACCTCGCCCCGCGCCTCCACGAGGCCCAGGAGCGCCTGCGGCGCCACTTCGATGCCCAGATCGCCCAGATCCTCCGCGAGGAGGAGACCGCCCTGGACGCCAAGCTGGAGCACCTGGCCTACAAGACCCGCGAGACCCGGCTGCCGGGCGCCATCTCCAAGCTCCAGGCCGAGGCGGCCAAGGTGGCCGTCGAGATCGAGCAGGTGCGCGTGCGGCGCGAAATCGAGAGCGATCGCATCAAGGAGGCCGAGCGCGCCCGGCTCGAGGCCGAGGGTGCTCGCCACGAGGTCACCATCGAGACGGCGCTGGTCAGCGTGGCCTACGTGACCTTCGACGTGGTGCACTACGCCCTGGAGCTCGCGCACGGCGAATCGACCGGCACCCTGGAGGTCCGCTACGTCCCGGTGACGGGCGAGCTGCTGATGCCCCACTGCCCCGCCTGCGGGCTGCCCATGACCCACGCGACCCCCGGCCTCGCGCCTGACGGCCAGGTGATCTGCGAGCGCTGCACCTGGCGGCTCGACTACCCCAGCGCTCAGCGGCCCGAGCCCGAGCCCTGCTCGCGCTGCGGGGTGCCGGTGCCGCACGACGCGGTGCAGCGCTGCCACATCAGCCAGGTCTCGTACTGCGTGGTGTGCGCCATGGCCTGCGACGCGTGCGGCAAGACCACCGCGCGCGAGAAGCTCCGCCCCAACCCCACGGGGCGCGGCATGATCTGCCCCGACCATGCGATCGCCTGCACCAGCTGCCACGAGCAGGTCTTCCCCCGGGAGACCTTCACCTGCTCGGCGTGCAAGGAGCGCCACTGCCACTCCCACGCCACGCCGTGCGCGGCGTGCGGCATGCCCAGCTGCATCCGGTGCGCCCGCGCCCACCAGGGCCAGTGCACGGTCTGCGCCAAGCTCGCGCGGGTCGGCGCCCGCCACCACCTGGTGACGGTGGCGCAGGGGATGTTCCCCTCGCTCAAGCGCTGGGGGCTGAGCTGGAGTCTCGCCGAGGCCGGCGACCTCGCCCTGCTCGAGTGGCGGACCCCCACGGGGCGCCGCGGGCGCCTGGTGCTCTCCGTCCAGGACTACTACCTGGTCTCCCACCGCGAGAAGGGACCCTTCGAGCGCCACTGGCGCTAGGCCGCAGAAGATTCGCCTCACTCCGTCACCAGGGCCGTGACGGCCTCGCGGCTCATGGCGACGATCCGCTCGATGGCGTCGGACGCATGGGCGAAGCGCGGCAGTTCGAGGGGCGGACCGAACCGGACCCGGGCGCTCTCGTAGAACACCGCTGCGACGCTGGGGCTCGCCACGTGGGAGGATCCCCGGTCGAGGGCCCGCACCAGGGCCGCCGGCACCTGGACGCGTCGCTCGCGCTGCGAGCCCACGACGGCGACCGGCACGATCGGCACCTCGAGGTCCCTCACCTCCCACCAGAGCCGGGCGAAGGCCGAGTGGAAGGCCCCGACCGTGCGCGGCGGGGTGTCCCGGGTGAAGTTGTCCATGCCTTCGGGGAAGATGCCCAGGACCTCGCCGTCGGCGAGCGCCCTGGCCCCCTGTGCGATCAGCGAGTGGCTGCGATGCGCCTCGGACGGCAGGAAAATCACCCCTGCCGCGCGCAAGAGACGCGAAAAGGCGACGTGCCCGAGCCACGAGTCGGCCACGAAGTGAACGTGGCGCTCCAGGCTCAGGGCGATGAGCCATGGATCCAGCAGGCTGCGATGGTTGGACACGAGGAGCGCCGGCCCCGCCTCGGGGACGTGCTCGCTCCCGGTCGCGTCGATCCAGACCATCGCCCGCCGAAGCAAAGGGACGACGGCGTGGCGCACCGCCTCGTAGGCGACTTCCTGGCCGTACTCGGCAGGGGCCAGCCAGTGCCCTTCGCGCTTCCTGTCCATGAGGCCCACTCCCTACCGCGTGCATCCTATTCGCGTCGTCTCGTCGCCACAAGGGCTGCCAGATCCGCGACCCTGCGGTAGCATAGTCCAAGGAGACCGCTGCCAATGAACCCCACCGCCCGCGAACTTACCCGTGCTCGACTCAGCTTCCTGCGTCGGGCCTATCTCAACCTGAGCCTGGGCCGCAAGCTGCTCTTCACCGGCGCCACAGCCGTCTTCATGGTGGCCGGCGTCCTGGCTGCGACCACCTACGTCAGCGCCGAGGACAGCCTCCGCAGCCAGATGCACCGCCAGGCCCACAACGAGCTCAAGGTCTTCGAGCGCCTTTACGCGATCCGCCTGGGAGGCGGCCCCGCCCGCCTCGACCGGGGCGTCGCCCAGCGCTCGAGCACCGAGATGGTGGACCTGATGGGCGGCATCTCGGCGGTGTTCGCGGGCGATCACCCCATCGCGGTGGCGGGCCTCGACGGCAGGCGCGACGACGAGGCCCTGCGCCTGCCGCCGAGCCTCATCCCCGATCAGGCCGAGGGCTACACGATAGCGACCATCCAGGGCACCCCTTACGTGGTGGCGATCCACCCGCTGCGCGATCCGGACGGTCAACTGCTCGGCGCCTTCGTGCGGGGCATCCCCCTCAAGCAGATCTCCGACATGCTCCAGAAGCACGCCTGGGGAATCTTCTCGATCTCGGGGACGGCCATGCTGCTCGCGCTGGTCGCGCTGATGTGGCTCACCCGCGAGATCACCGCCCCCATGCGCCGCCTGACGCTGGCGAGCCGCACGCTCGCCGAGCACGGCGAGGCCGCCGCCCCCCTGCCCGAGACCCGCCGCAGCGACGAGTTCGGCCGCCTGGCCACCGACTTCAAGGCGATCGCCGACCGGCTCGCGGCCCAGAAGAGCGCCCTCGAGGAGAAGGACCGCCTGCGCGGCCAGCTCCTGGACAAGCTCATCAGCGCGCAGGAGGACGAGCGCCGCCGCATCTCGCGCGAGCTTCACGACCAGACCGGCCAGTCGCTGACCTCGCTTCTGGTCGGGCTCAAGGTCCTGGGCAAGGCCGGCACCCCCCAGAGCGTCCAGCAAGGCCTCGAAGGCCTCCAGGCCCTGGTCCACCAAACGCTCGACGAGGTCCACCGGCTCTCGGTCGAGCTGCGCCCCGCCATGCTCGACGACCTGGGGCTGGTGGCCGCGGTACGCTCCCAGGCCAAGGAGTTCGAGGCCGCGCACGGCGTGCGCACCGCGGTCTCCGTCCAGGGCCTGGACCATCGCCTGCCGGCCCTGGTCGAGACCTCGGTCTACCGCATCGTGCAGGAGGCCCTCACCAACGTCGGCAAGTACGCGCGGGCCCAGCACGTGGCCATCCGACTCAACCAGGTGGACGGGCTGTTCACCGCCTGCGTGAGCGACGACGGGGTCGGCTTCGACCCCGAGACCGCCCTCCACGCCAAGGGACGCGAGAGCCTGGGCCTCGTCGGCATGCAGGAGCGGGTGGGGCTTCTTGGAGGTTCCTTCGCCATCGACTCGTCCCCCGGCAAGGGCACCAACGTCCACTTCGGCATTCCCCTCGACTTAGGAGACTCAACTCATGGCTAGTCCCATCCGCGTGCTCATCTCAGACGACCATGCGATCCTGCGCAGCGGGCTCAAGATGCTCCTGAACGCGGAGACCGACATCCAGGTGGTCGGCGAGGCGACCACGGGCGAAGAGGCCGTGCGGCTCGCCGGCGAGTTGCAGCCGGACCTGGTGCTGATGGACATCTCCATGCCGGGAATGAGCGGCATCGAGGCGACCGCCGAGATCAAGAAGCAGTACCCCCCCATCAAGGTCCTGGTGCTCACCATGCACGAGAACGAGGCCTACCTCTTCAGGACCATCAAGGCGGGGGGGTCGGGCTACGTGCTCAAGAAGGCCGCCGACACCGATCTGATCGACGCCATCCACCAGGTCATGCAGAGCGGAGCCTTCCTGAGGCCCTCGGTGACCAAGATGCTGGTGCAGGACTACCTGGAGCGGGTCGAGGCGGGCGAGGCCAGCGACTCGTACGGCAAGCTGACCGAGCGCGAGCGCGAGATCCTAAAGCTGATCGCCGAGGGGCACACCAACCCCGAGATTGCGCGGCTGCTCGTCATCTCGGTGCGGACCGTCGAGACCCACCGCGCCCACATCATGGACAAGCTCGGCATCCACCAGCGCTCGGAGCTGGTCAAGTACGCCATCCGCAAGGGCTTGCTGGATTAAGCAGCAAGGAAAGACCGCCCGGGGCTTGCCCCGGGCGGTCTTTCCTTGCGCGTATTTGGAACGCGTTAATCGGGGAGGGTGAAGGTCCAGGTGTACTCGACGTCGGCGTTGACGCTGGCCGTCCCGTCGCTCGCGAGCACCTTCAGGTTATCGGGCTGGAGGCTGGAGAGCCGCAGCGCGATGAAGTTGTCCGAATTGACGACGGTGGCCTTGGAGGAATCGAGCTCGGTGAGCTGAATCTTGCCGTCGTCGTTGGCGTCGTTCCAGCCCATGATCGTGACGGCCTTGTAGGGCTTCTTGTCGAGCTTGATCTCGAGGGAGTGGCTCGCGGCCACCGGCACCGCGACGACGGCGCTCGGCGCCACGATGCCGTCGACCGTGTTGGAAAGGGTTTCGATGGCGTTCTTGAGCTCGAGATCGGAGTTGCCCTCGACGGTGAGGAAGGCGAACTTGCCGTTGGTGGCCATGTTGGCCATCTTGAGGTTGACGGTCTGCTTGATCTCGGGGAAGGCCCAGTCGTACGCGGTCTTCACGTCGCTGGCATCCGTGCCCACGTACTCCTTGTACTCGGTCTTGGAGAGGACCAGATCGACCTTGGGCTGGCCGTTGTGGGCCTTGGCCGAGCCGCCGGACACCTCGTTGTCGCTGTACTTGCCGTCGTCGTTGGCGTCGTTCCAGCACAGGAGCATGCCGTAGGTGTAGACCTTGCTGCCGAGCTTGATCTCGGTGCTGTAGGTGTCGTCGGTGCCCGGCTTGACGGCAGTGACGCCGGGGTAGCGATCGCTCTCCGTGCTGCCGGGCAGCGAGAGGAAGGCCGCGGCGGCGTCCGCGACGGTGTCGCCTTCGACGGTCACGAGGAGCACCTTCGGGTTGGCCATGCCGTTGCGGGTGATCTTGCCCGTGACGGTCTTCTTGACCTCGGTCGAGGTGCTGGGATTGGTGTTGTTATTGGTCTGGGTCGTGGAGGGGCTGGGGCAGCCAACGAGGAGCGCGGTGAGCGCGATCGCTGCGAGGCGGAAGGAACGGTGCATGTACTGTTCTCCAATGAATGCGGGACAACTTTTCAAGCTTATCGCCATTTAAGCATACGATCAATAAGCCGCTCACTCCACAATAGTAACCAGTAAATAACACCCATCTTACCCCGCTGCCGCCCTCAATCCATCGCCCCCCCTCTGGACAAGATCTTAATTTGTTAATATAAATACAATAACCATTGTAACGACCTCAAGCAACGTCGCCATCTCATGCGGAGGATTGCCCCTTGAAGCAGCACCACCTCGTCGCCCTCGGCAGTGTCGCCGCCACGCTCGGTGCCACCTTGGTCCTGGCCGGCTGCCCCGGCAACAACCCCGGCACCAACCCCACTCCGGGCCCCACGGTGGCCCCGACGACCAGCCCCAACCTGGCCATGCAGTACCTCTTCCCGAACAAGGCGGATGGGACCTACACCTACGACTGGGTCGCCGTCACGGAACAGCCGGGTGTGACGGCCACCAGCACCGACTCCAAGGAAATCGTCCTCAAGACCACCAAGCTCACCGGCACCGAGGCCGTGATCGAGATGTCGGTCGCGGACGTCTCGCTTGCGACCTACTCGATGCTGGTCAAGGACCACGGCGTCGAGGTCACCCGGACGGAGCGAAACCCTCTCACCAGCACCACCGAGACGAGCAAGGAGCTCTACACCAACGACAGCTTCACCGAGACCGGCACGACGCTGAGCGCCGCTTCCGGCTCCGTGGGGGCCATCAAGGTGAAGAAGGTCGGCAGCGAGTCGGTCGCCGCCGCTACCGAGAGCTTCACCACCCTCAAGCTTCAATCCCTGGAGTCCACCCCGAGCGCCACGCCCAAGTTCAAGTGGATCGCAAAGGGCATGGGCTACATGGGGATCAAGAACACCGAAGTCTCGACCAGCTCTGCCGGCGGTGGCATCGCGACCGAGAGCACCGAGATCCTGCTCAAGTCCTACACCAAGTAACCCCGTTCACGCGACAAAGGCCAGGGCCGCCCAAAAAGGGCGGCCCTGGCCTTTGTCGCGTGATTCTAGAGTGCGGTGCTCGGATCGAAACCGGCCAGGGTCGAAGCGAGGTCCTGGAACAGCGCGTCACCCGAAGCCGCGAGCCCGTCGCTCACGCCCTGCGCGCGCGCGATCGCTTGCTGCACGCGCTCGGCGGGATCGGCCGAGCTCCCCGTCGCCAGCGAGTCGGCATAACGCGAGAGATCGAGCAAGCCCGAACCCGACGTTTTCGCTTGCTCCTCATCCTCGCTCGTGGCCTCGACCGCCGTCTGGCGCTGAGCGTTGACCCGGGCGAGCGCCTGAAGCAGCAGCTTGCGACGCTCTTCCTCTTCGAGCGAGAGCTTGAACAAGAAATTGGAATCGATACCCGCCACGCGTGGCCTCCTGATTCTGGTTGCCCCTGCCAGTCCCATCATTCCCCATGGCTGGCAGGAGATATCCAGGAGCGCCTAACCCAATGGTCGATGCACGCCGCCCCTGTCGCGCAGGGGGCCGATTTCCGCCGAGAGCGGGTCCGGCATCACCAGGTGGATGGGATGGTGCATGACGTGATGGGCGATCATCCGCTCGGCGTTGCGGTGGCAGACCCACTCGCCCTCCTCGGGGGTCACGGCGTCGAGCACGTTGCGCAGGGCCACCTCCTGGGAGAGGAGCGGGAAGTCCGAGCCCAGGAGCACCCGGTGCTTGCCGAGACGGTCGATGGCCTCCCGGATGATGGCCGGCGGCTGCCACGACGTCTCCACGTGGACGTGCGGGTATTTCTCGGCGAGGCGCAGCACCTTCTCGTGCTGGTCCCAGCCGATGTGCCCGAGGACGATCGGGATCCCGTCGAAGCGCGCGATGAAGGGTTCAAGGGCCTCCACGTCGTCGTGGTGCGGGTGCATCGGGAAGGGGAAGGTCCCCGCGTGGATGAAGACCGGCAGGGCGTGGTCCTGCGCGAAGGCCCCCATCGCCATCAGCTCCTCGCTCGCCGGGTGCGGTCCCGCGATGGGCGGGTGGATCTTGAGGCCGACGACCTGGCCCGTCTCCACGTAGAAGGCGAGGCGCTCCAGGAAACGGGGCTCGAAGGGGTCCACCGCGCAGTAGACCGAGATCCGATCGCGGTGGGGGGCGATCGCATCCAGCACCTCGATGGTGCCGATGAAGGGCTCGATCACACAGACCACCGCCCGCGCGATCCCGTTGCGGTCCATGCTCGCGAGGAACTGGTCCACCCGGTACTTGTTGAGCAGGCGCAGCAGCTCGTGGAACCCCAGGAAGGTGAACTCGCGGTAGAGCTTGTGGAAGCGCGGGTTGCGGCCGTGCCTGGCGAAGAGGTTGACCCCCCGGTAGAGCTGAGGCTCGAGCAGATCCGCCAACTTGTGGAGGATGGGGTACTGGGGGATGTCGCTCATGTCGATCTCGCCGTCCCCCTTGAGATGGGCGTGATAGTCGATCAGCGGTCCTCGATACTTGGCCATGGCTTTATCCTCCCAGTAGCGGGCACCATCGTACCCGCTACTGAGCGCAGGATAAACCGCTGCTTTACCGCTATGCTAGCCGACGCGCAGGGTCTGACCGAACTGCGAGCCCGGAAAGCGGTTCCCGTTCTTCTCGAGGAAGTGGGACAGCCCGCCCAGGTACTCGGTGGTGGTGCCCTGGTCGATCAGGATGACCTTGGTGGCGATGTCGCGCAGGAAGTGGCGGTCGTGCGAGACGAAGACCAGGGTCCCCTCGAAGCTCTGGAGGGCCGAGAGCAGGATCTCGCGGGTACGCATGTCGAGGTGGTTGGTCGGCTCGTCCAGGATGAGGAAGTTGACCGGGTTCGCAATGATGCGGGCGAGCACCAGGCGGGTCTTCTCGCCGCCCGAGAGCACCGAGACCTTCTTCTCGACGTCGTCGCCGCTGAAGAGCAGCGAGCCGAGGATGTTCTGGATGCTCGAGCGCGAGGTGGTGGGGGCCGCCTCCTGGACCGTCTCGTAGACGGTCTTGTTGCCGTCGAGGATCTCGGTCTGGTGCTGGGCGAAGTAGGCGGGAAGGAGACTCGCCCCCAGCTTCACCTCTCCCTGGTCGGGAATCAGCTGGTCGGCGATCATCTTGAGCATGGTGGACTTTCCAGCGCCGTTGACGCCGAGCAGCGCCACGCGCTCCAGGCGCTTGACCTCGAAGCTCGCGCCCTTGAGGACCGTCTTGTCGCCGTAGGCCTTGCCCACGCCCGAGACCGTGACGACCTGCTCGCCGCTGCGGGGGCAGGCGGGCCACTGGAAGTCGACGGCGCGCAGCTCCTTGGGCACCTCGATGCGATCCATCTTCTCGATCATCTTGACCCGGCTCTGAACCTGGGCCGCGTGCGAGGCGCGGGCCTTGAAGCGCGCGATGAACTCCTCTTCCTTCTCGAGGGCCTTCTCCTGGCGCTTGGCCGCAGCCTCCAGGTTGGTGAGGCGCTGGGCGGCCTCGGCCTCGTAGAAGTCGTAGTTGCCCGAGTAGACGCTGATGCCGCCGTACTCGACGGCCACGATCTTCTTGACCAGGCGGTTCATGAAGTCGCGGTCGTGCGAGGTCATGAAGATGGCGCCCTTGAAGCGATCGAGGAACTCCTCGAGCCAGATGATCGACTCCACGTCCAGGTGGTTGGTCGGCTCGTCCATCACCAGGGCGTCGGGATTCTGCAAGAGGACCTTGGCCAGCTCGATGCGCATGCGCCAGCCGCCCGAGAAGCTCGCGACGGGGCGCTGCTGCTCGTCGGCCGAGAAGCCGAGGCCGCTCAGGATCTCCTGGGCGCGCTGCTCGAGGTCGTAGCCTCCGAGCGCCTCGAAGGCGGCCTGGGCCTCGCCGAGCTCCTCGAGGACCTTGTCCATGTCCTCGAGCTCGGGATCCGACAGCTTGTTGGACAGCTCCTCGATCAGGGCGCCGAGCCGATGGGCCTCGCCACAGCCGGCGAGCGCCGCTTCCAGCACGCTCAGATCGACCGCGCCGGCGGGGTTCTGGGAGAAGTAGCCGATGGTGAAGCGCTCGGGCACGGTGATGGAGCCCTCGTCCGGACTCTCCTCGCGCATGATCAGGCGAAAGAGGGTCGTCTTGCCGGCGCCGTTGGGGCCGACGAGGCCCACCCGCTCGCCGGGGTTGATCTGGAAACTGGCGTCCTTGAACAGGAACTTCTTGCTCTGGAACTTGGAAACCGAATTGAACGCGATCATGAACCCTCTGCTCTTACCCTCTGTCAAACGTCTGGCCTTGGCACAAGGCCCGATTCTACCACGAATGGCTCCTCATCCGGCTTTGCTGGTAGAATAAGGGCTCATTCACCCCATCCACTTGCGCCCCAAGAGCATCCAAGAAAACCAGGCATGTGTCGTGGTGGCCGCCGCAGGCGGCTTGATGGAACCGTTTTGCTGGACGCTCTACACCTGCCCCCGCCAGCCGGGGGAGAAACAGCGGAGTCTACGTGGTCACCAACGAGCAGACCGTCGTCATCCCGGCGACCGAGCCAACGGGCTTCATCAACCAGGTCAGGTCCTTCGGCCGCGGCTTCTGGGCCGCCAACGTCATGGAGCTCATCGAGCGCTGGGCCTACTACGGCGTGCGCGCCGTGCTGTCGCTCTACATCGTGGACGCGGTCGCGAACGGCGGGCTCGAGTTCACCCACGTCCAGAAGGGCAGCATCTACGCCGCCTGGGCGATGGTCCAGTCCCTGCTTCCGCTGTTCACGGGGGGCTACGCCGACCGATACGGCTACAAGGGAACGGTGGCCTTCTCGATCCTGATCAAGATCGCGGGCTACCTCCTGATGGCGACCCAGCACAGCTACGGGGGCTTCTTCCTCGGCTGCATGCTTCTTGCGACCGGCACCGCGGTCTTCAAGCCCGGCGTCCAGGGCATCATCGCCAACGCCAACATGGGCAGCAAGGCGTCGGTCGCCTGGGGCATCTTCTACGCCATGGTCAACGTGGGCGGCTTCATCGGCCCGTGGGCCGCGGGCTACCTTCGCATGATGAGCTGGGCCCACGTCTTCTACGCCAACGCCATTTTGGTCTCGCTCAACTTCCTGGTCCTCCTGATGTTCAAGGAGCCCGAGCGCCCGAAGGTCGAGGGCGATCGCCCCTCGCCCGTGACCGAGTTCTTCTCCATCCTCGTCTCGTCGGTCAAGAACGTGTTCGAGCCCCGGCTCGCGGCCTTCCTGGTGCTGTTCTCCGGCTACTGGCTGATGTTCAACCAGCTCTTCGATATCCTTCCCAACTTCATCGACGACTGGGTCAACACCTCGGGCACGCTCACATGGCTGGGCCGGACCTTCCACAACCCCGCCATGCTCCAGCACGGCCTGAACGGGGGCCAGATCCAGCCCGAGTGGATGATCAACATCGACGCGGGGGCCATCGTCTTCCTCATGATCCCGATCGCGGCCATGTTCAGCCGAATGAAGGCCATCCACTCCATCATCCTGGGGATCTTGATCTCGACCGCGGGCATCGTGCTGTCGGGCTCGACCATGGTGGGCGCCTACTGCATGCTCGGCATCTTCGTCTTCGCCATCGGCGAGATGATGGCGAGCCCCAAGAAGCTCGAGTACCTGGCCTCCATCGCCCCCAAGGACAAGCTGGGCCTCTACATGGGCTACGCCAACGTGCCCAACGCCATCGGCTGGGGCATCGGCAGCTCACTCGGCGGGCACATGTACCAGACCTACGCCGACAAGACCTCGCTGGCCAAGGCCTACATGGCGGACAAGCTCCACATGACCCCCGAGGCGATCGCCGCCATCCCCAAGGACAAGGTGATGGAGACGCTCTCCGCGCAGCTGGGCCAGACCCCGCGCCAGGTGACCGAGATGCTCTTCGCCCTGCACCACCCCGAGCAGATCTGGTACGTCTTCGGCGCCATCGGGCTGGCCTCGATGGTGGGGCTCATCGCCTACAACGCCGTCGTCACCCGCCGACCCAAGCCTGCGACCGTCTAGCCGCCATGAAACGCCACCTCCTGCTCGCAACCCTCACCATTTCAATTCTCCTGCCCGTCCTCCCGGCGCGAGCCGGGATCGGCACCGAGATCTACGACACCCGCGGCAAGCTCATCACGGTGGTGAGGGGCAAGGAGCGGCGCCTCTACGTCAGGCTCGCCGACATCCCGCAGGTCACCCGCGACGCGGTGCTCGCCATCGAGGACGCACGCTTCTACGCCCACAACGGGGTCGACCTGCAGGGCATCGCGCGCGCGCTGTGGACCGACCTGCGTCACGGCGGCAAGGTCGCCGGCGGCAGCACCATCACCCAGCAGCTGGTGAAGAACAAGTACCTGAGCTCCGAGAAGACCTTCCAGCGCAAGCTCGACGAGGCCCGCCTCGCCCTCGAGATGGAGCGCAAGTACTCCAAGGACCAGATCCTCGAGATGTACCTCAACGAGGTCTACTGGGGCCACGGCGCCTACGGCATCGAGGCGGCGGCCCAGACCTACTTCGGCCACTCGGCCAGGACCCTCAACCTCCAGGAGTCGGCGCTTCTGGCGGCCCTGCTCAAGGCCCCCGAGCACTACAGCCCCTACCGCGACAAGAAGGACGGCCTGGCCCGCCAGCGCGTCGTGCTGGACCGCATGGCCGAGGTGGGCTTCATCACCGAGGCCCAGGCGGAAAGGGCCAAGAACGCCAAGCTCAAGATGCCGGGCGCGCCGGGCAACGGCTACAAGGCCTCCTACTTCACCTCGTACCTGGTCGGCGAGCTCATCGAGCGCTACGGGGCGGACGTGGTGCTAAGGGGCGACCTGAAGATCCAGACCACCCTGGACCTCGCCACCCAGGAGGCCGCAGAGAGGCTCGTCTCGCAGCTGGTCGCCAAGAACGGCAAGCGCTTCCGCTTCGATCAGGCGGCCCTGGTCGCGATCAACCCTCACACCGGGGGAATCCTCGCCATGGTCGGCGGCGCCGACTTCCGCAAGAGCGAGTACAACCGCGCCGTGCTGGCGCACCGGCAGCCGGGATCCACCTTCAAGCCCTTCGTCTACCTGACGGCGTTCGCCCAGGGGATCCCCGACACCCTGACCATGGCCGACACGCCCGTCACCTATCCCGGCGTCAACGGCAAGCCCTGGACCCCCGGCAACTACCACGACGCCAAGGAGGGCACCATGACCCTTCGCCGCGCCCTTGAGCTGTCCAACAACGTCATCACCATCAAGCTGCTCGACCGGGTCGGCCCCCAGGCCACCATCGAGACGGCGCGCAAGCTCGGCCTCAAGAGCCCCATGCAGCCCACCCTCTCTTTGGGCCTCGGCTCCTACGAGGTGACGCCGCTCGAGCTGGCGTCGGCCTACGGCGTGCTCGCCGCGAACGGCGTGCGCAACGAGCCCATCGCCTACTGGAACGTGCGGGACGCGAGCGGACGCTACCTCGAGACCCACCGCCCCAGCCCGCAGCGGGTCTTCGACGAGGCCCCCATCCGCCTGATCACCGACGTCCTGCAGGGGGTCGTCACCCGCGGCACCGGCACGACCGCCAACGCGGGCCGACCGGTGGCGGGCAAGACCGGCACCACCAACGACTCGCGCGACGCATGGTTCGTCGGCTACACCCCGCAGATGGTCGTCGCCCTTTGGGTGGGCAACGACGACAACAGCAAGATGGCCCGAAACTCCACCGGCGGCGTGGTGGCGGCCCCCACCTGGGGGCAGTTCGTCAGGGCCGCCCTCAAGAACGTGCCCGTCGCGCAGTTCGCCCCCCCCGCGCTGCGCCAGGCGCCGAGCGCCACCGGCTCGGAGGCCTCGCGATCGCTGCCCAACGCCGCACCGACCGCCGCCCCGGTGGACGCCATCGACGAGCCGTCGGCCGCTGCGACCGGCGCCGGCACGGGATTGTAGCCCGTGATCAAGCGTCCGTATCTCGCCTGCGCCGTTCACCTGACGAGCACCCCCGACCTCGAGGCCAACCTCGCCCAGGCCGAGGCCCTGGTGGCCAGGGCCGCCGCGCGCGGCGCGGAGCTGGTCGGGCTGCCCGAGAACTTCCCCTCGATCACCGAGACCCAAGAAGAGGTCGTCGCGCAGGTGAGCGCGACCCACCCGCGCGCCGAGGCCTGGCTGCAAGAGCAGGCGCGCCGGTACCGCATCGTCCTGTACGGGGGGATCCTGGAGCCCGGCCCCTCGGGCAAGGTCTTCAACACCCTGGTGGTGGCGGGAAGGGACGGCACGGTGCTTTCGCGCTATCGCAAGCGCCACCTCTTCGACGTGGAGCTCGGAGGGCGCAACACCTTCCAGGAGTCGGCAGCGGTGGCGCCCGGCGACGCGGCGGTGGTGGCGGATCTAGGCGAGCTCGGGCGCATGGGGCTCTCGATCTGCTATGATCTGCGCTTTCCCGAGCACTACCGGGCGCTGGTCGACCAGGGCGCCGACCTCCTGACGGTGCCCGCGGCCTTCTTGCCGGTCACGGGCAAGGATCACTGGCATGCCCTCCTGCGCGCCCGCGCCATCGAGAACACCTGCTACCTGCTCGCGCCGGCCCAGGGAGGCCGGCACAACGCGCGGCGCGAGTCTTACGGCCATGCGCTCGCGATCGACCCTTGGGGGCACGTGCTCGCCGACACCGGCGACCGGCCCGGCCTCGCGATCGCCGAGATCGACCCCGAGCGCCTGGCCGAGGTCCGCGCGCAGCTGCCCTGCCTGCGCCACCGGCGCGTGTGAAACTTTGTTTACCGAGCGGGCCTTGGCGCTCGCGCGGGGTATGAAGTCTCAAGCGGCACCAACGCTTGATTCCCCCGCCCCCCGGTGGGGCGGGGATAGGGGTGGGGGGATCTCGATCGCTCCGAATCCCCCCGACGGCGCTTCGGCGCGTAGAACTTGATATTATCCCCCACCCCCGACCCCGCCCACCGGGGGGCGGGGGGCTAGAAAGAGACCTTCGTGCGCAAATTCGGGTATCGAGGAACGGGAACCCTGCGGCTGGACTTGCAGGACCCCACGGACGTTCAGGTGCTGGTCGAGGCGCCCAGCGTGGCGAGCCACGAGCGCCTGTACATGGCCTCGAACGTCAACGGCTGGAACCCCCGCAACGATCGCTACTCCCTGCGGCGCATGCCCGACGGGCGCTTCGAGATCCGCCAGCTGCTCGCCGCGGGCAGCCACTTCGAGTTCAAGATCACCCGCGGCGGCTGGGACCGCGTCGAGGTCTCCTCCGACGGCAGCGACCTGCCCAACCACGTCCACAAGGTCCACGGCCCCATCATGCGGCTCGAGGTCAAGGTCGCGGACTGGCAGGACCACCACCCGCGCGCCCCCAAGCCCCGCACCACGGTAGGCGACGTGCGATCGCTCGGCGAGTTCACCATCCACACCCTCAACCGCCGCCGCGAGGTGCTGGTCTACCTGCCGCCGCGCTACGAGTTCGAGACCGACCGGCGCTACCCGGTCATGTACATGTGGGACGGCCAGAACCTCTTCGACGAATCGACCGCCTTCTCGGGCGAGTGGCACGTGGACGAGATCCTCGAGGCGATGATCCCCAAGGGGCACCTGCCCCCCATGATCGTCGTGGCCATCTACAACGGCCAGGAGCACCGCCTCAGCGAGCAATCCCCCTGGGGGGCCCCCCACTTCGACGTGGTGGGGGAGGGCGACGCCTTCCTCGACTGGGTGGCCCACGACCTCAAGCACCGGATCGACCGCGGCTTCCGCACCCTGAGCGACCCGGCGAACACGGGCGTCGGCGGCTCCTCGATGGGGGGGCTGACCTCCCTTTACGCCGGCTTCAAGTACTCCCACGTCTTCGGCAGGGTGCTCGCCATGTCGAGCGCCCTCTGGTTCGCCGACAAGAAGATCTTCCCGTTCGTGAGAGGGGCGCAGAAGCCCCAAGGCAGCCGGTTCTACCTGGACTGCGGCCGCTTCGAGGGCGCCCGGCGCTCCCAGCTCAGCTTCCTTCGCCAGAACCAGGAGATGGCCCAGCTCCTGCGGGACAAGGGCTTCTCGGACGGGCGCGACCTGATGTGGGTCGAGGACCCCAACGGCAGCCACAGCGAGCACGACTGGGCCCGCCGCCTGCCCCAGGCCATGCGCTTCCTCTGGGGCTAGAAAACGCCCCCTGACATGCTCACGATCGGCTCGCTCAAGCTCGAAAGCCTCGCCATGCTCGCGCCCATGGCGGGGGTCTGCGACAGCCCGTTCAAGCGGGTGGTGCGGCACTTCGACACCAAGAGCCTGCTCTCGACCGAGATCGTCAACAGCGACGCCCTCTTGGTCGGCAACCGCGAGATGCTCGAGCGCATCCGGCTGCGGCCCGAGGAGAGCCCCGCCGCGCTCCAGATCGCGGGCCACGCCCCCGAGCCCCTCGCCAGGGCGGCCGCGATCGCGCAGGAGGCGGGTGCGGACCTGATCGACATCAACTGTGGCTGCCCCTCTCCGCAGCTGGTCAAGAGCGGTAACGGCGCGGCCCTCATGAAGGACCCCGCCAGGGTCGGCGCCCTCTACTCGGCCGTGCGCAAGGTCACCCGGGTCCCCATGACCGTCAAGATGCGCCTGGGCTGGGACGTGGACTCCCTGACCGTCTTCGAGATCGCCCGGATCGCCCAGGAGTGCGGCGCGGACGCGGTCTGGATCCACGGCCGCACCGCCGTCCAGCAGTACGCGGGCACCGCCGACTGGGACCTGATCGGCCAGGTCAAGCGCAGCCTCAGGATCCCGGTCATCGGCAACGGCGACGTCTTCACCCCCGAGGACGCCAGGGCGCGCATGGCGCGCTCCGGGGTGGATGCGATCGCCATCGGCCGCGGGGCCATGGGCAACCCCTGGATCTTCCGGCGGGTGGACCACTACCTGCGCACGGGCGAGCTTTTGCCAGAACCCACCCTGAGCGAGCGCCTCGCCGCGGCCCGGCTGCAATGCCGGTACCTGATCGAGGAGATCGGCGAGCGGCGCGGGGTGCTCGAGTGCCGCAAGCACGTGACGTGGTACACCAAGGGCCTACCCGACACCGCAGAGCTGAAGCAGGCCATCAACGCCGCCCAGGGCGCCCAGGAGGTGTACGACGCACTCGAGCGCTACCTACACGCGCAACCGGACCCCGATGCCCTGCCGGATCCGGCGAACGTGGGGCAACTCGTCGATGCCAAGTGGCAGCGGTACCGGTAGGCTCGGCCAGGACGATGAAAAACGTCAGCTTCGCGGCAATAGCCGGTCACATCCGCGCCATGAAGCAGTGGTATAAGATCGAGATACCTGCCAGAAAGGGGTCTTTCGTGCCAACGCCAAGCCCATCTCAACCGCAAGGCCTGCGGGCTGCGATCGCCCTGTGTGCCGGAGGCCTGCTGCTCTCGATGGCCGCTCCGGCGCGGGCCGAGGCCTTCTTCGACAGCCTCAGCGCGGACGAGCAGGCCAAGGTCGATCACGGCGAGATCATCGTCAAGGTCGAGAAGACCGACGCTCCGCTCAAGAACTTCCTGGTGGTGGGCCGCATCGAGGCGAGTGCCGCGGACGTGTTCCGGGTCTTCACCGACTACGACAACTACTCCAAGATCTTCAACATCAAGGAGACCAAGGTCCTCGGCCGCGAGGGCAACGTCCTCAACATCCGGGCGGCCTTCCAGCTGCCGTGGCCCATCGGCGAGAAGTGGCTCGTCAACGAGACCCGGCTGCAGCCCGAGCGCTACTCCTTCGTCTACAAGCGCACCGAGGGCAACATCACCGAGTACGCGGGCAGCCTGCGCATCGTGCCCAAGGGGCCGCGCGTCTGCGAGGCCTACTACATCGCCAAGACCGACCCGGGCATCCCCGGGTTGCCCACATGGCTCCTCAACCGCTTCCAGGAGAGCATGCTCCCGAGCTCCATCCAGAGCGTCCGCGACCAGCTCAAGCGCCCGAAGAAAGCCCCCTGATAGCCATGCCCTACCAGCCCGTCCTCGCGACCCTCGGCTATCTCATTTCGGCCGATGGCCGCTCTGTCCTCATGATCCACCGCAACGCCCGGCCTGACGACCACCACTTCGGCAAGTACAACGGGCTGGGCGGCAAGCTCGAGCCCGACGAGTCGATCGTCTCGGGCCTCGCGCGCGAGATCCGCGAAGAGGCGGGGGTCGTCGTCGAGCGCCCCGTGCTGCGCGGCACCATCAGCTGGCCCGGCTTCGGCAAGCACGGCGAGGCCTGGTTCGGCTTCGTCTTCCGCATCGACGCCTGGACCGGCACTCCCTTCGCCGGCAACCCCGAGGGCAGCCTCGAGTGGATTCCCATCGAGAAGGTCCTGTCGGGCGAGCTCAACCTCTGGGAGGGCGATCGCCACTTCCTTCCCATGGTCTTCGACCAGGACGCGCGGGCCTTCCACGGGGTCATGCCCTACGAGGGCGGCAAGCCCGTCTCCTGGACCTTCCAGCGGGCCTGAACCGAGACGAAACCGCCCCCGGCTGCAGCCGGGGGCGG
>DATNQI010000090.1 GCA_036704125.1 Pantanalinema sp.
ATGCCGGAGTAGGCAGCATCGTACTTGTTGCCGGCGTTCCACATCAGCCAGCCGACGGCTTTCTCGTCGCGCGCCGCCTTGAGCTGGGTGGTGACGTAGGCGGGGCCGAAGCTCGAGACGCGCCAGGGGAAGGCCTGGAGCCAGGGGCGGATGGTCACGCCGGTCCCCTCGGTGAGCTTGGCGAGCTTGGAGACGCCCTTGCTCACGAAGTAGTAGGGCTGATCACCCGGCTTGCTGTACTTGTCGAAGCCGGGGCCGAAGTGGGAGGGATAGACCATGGGGCAGATGGCGTCGGTGTACTTCGCCAGGTCCTGCACGCGCTGGCCGGTGATCCGCTCGTCGATGCTCTGCTGCCAGGCGATCACGCCGTACACGTCGATGCTGACGAGCTTGCCCGCGCGCTGCATCTCGTCGTGGGCCTTCTTGAGGAAGCCCGTGATGACGGTGTGCTTGGGCGTCTTGGCGGGATCGAAGCCGTAGTTGATCTCCTTGATCTTGCCCTGAGCCGGATAGCGGATGTAGTCGAACTGGACCTCGTCCACTCCCTGAGCGACGAGCTCCTTGGCCAGGTCGAGGTTGTACTGCTGGACTGCGGGCAGGTAGGGATCCGACCACGCGGGCTTGCCCTTCTCGGGAAAGGCCTTGCCGGCGAAAGTCTTGAGCGCCAGATCGGGGCGCTTCTTGGCGAGGATGGGGTCGTGGAAGAGGCAGATGCGCCCCACGACGTGGATACCCTTGGAGTGCAGGTAGTCCACGCGCTTCTTGAGGTCGCGGATGGGGCCCTCGTTGGAGGCGCCGATCTCCTTGGCGAGCGGCACGTTCGACTTGTAGGAGACGATGCCGTCCTCGTCCTTGGCGTCGAAGACGACGGTGTTGCCGCCGGCCTTCTGCAGGCCGTCGATCAGCTTGTAGAAGCGATCGATCTGCATGGAGGTCGCGGTCATGTAGATGCCCCTGGCCTCGAAGTTCTTGGGCTTGACCGTCTGGGTGGCGTTCGCGGCCAGCGGCGTGGCGACCACGGAAGCGGCGACGAGCAGTGCGGCGAAGGCGGCGTGAATCTTGGGTTTCATCGGGCTCCTCTTCAAGAAGGGGGATGTGAGCTGGAACCAAAGCATCCCTTATACCGCATGGGGAACAGGGCTTCAAGCGTGTGGAGCGACCGTACCACAGGAAGATTGCATGAAGATGAAGTGGTTCCGAAAAACCTCTCGCCCCCCGAGGACGGGGGGCGAGAGGGGGCGTTGGGTTACTCGCCGTAGACGACCTGGGATGGCTTGCGGGTGAGGCGCCCGCCGCTGTGGGAGGTCGAGCGCGACCTGCGGCGCGAGGGCTCGCGGTTCGAGTCCTGCTTCTCCTCGCGCGGGACGCTCTTCTCGAGCATTCGCTTGCCGGCGCTGGTCTGGCTGAGCAGGGCGGCCACGAGGCGCTCGGCGTCGGTCTGACGGAGCAGCTCCTGGGCGATGGTCCGGTAGGCCTCCGCCTGGCCGTTCACTTCCCGGTAGATGGTCTCCACCGAGAAGCGCGGCCGGGCAGGCTCGATCGCTCGGCTCTCGACCCGGCTCTCGACCCGGCGCTCCGCCTCGCGAGCGGGGCGAGCGGGCTCGATCTCCTGGCGTACCGTCTGCCGCTCGCGAGGGGCCGCGGGCGCGAGCTCCTGGGCTCGGGGCTCGGGCGCAGGCCTGCGGGCGGGGGCCGCCTGAGCGGGCACCGCCGCCTCGGCCGCGGCCATCTGCTTGCGGGCGGTCTCGGTCAGGTCCTGCTGGATCTTGGTGAAGTTTCGCTCGTCCTCGGGGGTCACCAGGGTGATGCAGGTGCCCTTCTTCCCGGCGCGGCCGGTGCGGCCCGACCGGTGGACGTAGGTCTCGGTGTCCTGGGGGACCGAGATGTTGTAGACGTGGGTGATGCCGTTGATGTCGAGACCGCGGGCGGCCACGTCGGTGGCGACCAGGATGTTGATCTCGCCGCGCTTGAACTGGGCCAGGGTGGCCTCGCGCTGAGACTGGTCCATGTCCCCGTTGAGGTAGCCCGAGGGGATCCCGGCGGCGCGCAGCTTGCGCGAGACCTGGGTGGTCTCGCTCTTGCGCTTGCAGAAGACGATCCCGAGGTTCGGGGGCTCCTTGCGGATCAGGGTCGCCAGGGCCTGGACCCGGTTCGACTCCGTCACCTTGAGGAAGCGGTGGGTGATGTCCGTCGGGGTGGTGAGGCCCGAGCTCACCGCGATCTTCTCGATGTTGGTCATGTACTTGCGGGCGATCGCCTCGATGGCCTTGGCGAACGTCGCGGAGAAGAGCAGGGTGGTCCGGGGCTTGGGAAGGCTCGAAAGGATGAACTCGAGGTCGTCCTTGAAGCCCATGTCGAGCATCTCGTCGGCCTCGTCGAGGATGACGGTGGTGCACTTGGTGAGGTTCATGTTGCCGCGGGTCAGATGGTCCCGCAGGCGGCCGGGGGTCCCCACGATGATGGACGCCCAGGCCAGGTCGGTCATTTGCTTGTCCATCCGGGTGCCGCCGTAGATGGCGGCGACCAGGACGCCCAGGTGCCCGCCGACCTTGTTCAGCTCTTCGGCCACCTGGATGGCCAGCTCGCGGGTCGGGGTGATCACCAGCACCTGGGTGTTGGGGCTGGTGGGATCGAGGCGGGCGAGGACGGGGAGGCCGAAGGCGAGGGTCTTTCCGGAACCGGTCTTGGCCTGGACCACCAGGTCCTTGCCCTTCATGACTTCAGGGATCGCCGCTGCTTGAACCGGGGTCGCGTAGGTGAAGCCCATCTGGCTGAGGCCCCGGAGAATCTCAGGCGGCAGGCCGAGATCCTCGAAACGGATGTTGTCTGGCAAAAGTCGCTGCCACTCCTTTGTGTTGGCTCTGGTGAAGGCTTGAAACGGTCACCAGGGTGGGCATGGCGGGGAAAGGGGGCGCAAATGGCGCACGGCTCCTACTTCCCGATGCCATTACTATATCATGCTCCCCCACATCGGCGAAGCGGCGAGCATCGAGGGGTTCGGCCGAGCTATTCCTCGACGTCCATGATGACCCGCTGCTCGAGGATCGGGGAAAGGTGCTTGGCGAGGGCGTCGACGTGGGCGGGGTGAACCAGGTAGCGGCCCACGGCCTCCATGTCGTCGAAGCTCGCCGACAGGACGTAAGGGCACGTCGCGTCGCGGTCCGTCAGGTTGGGCCCGACGCTCAGGCTGCGAAGCTCGGGGATCTCGCCCAAGAGGGCGCGGAAGGCGGCGAGGAACTGGGTGATCTGGCTGGGAGTGGTGTCCGGCTTGAAGCGGAACCCGACGACGTGACGGATCATGAAGTGCCTCCACAGTAAGGGCCATTTTACGGATGCTACACGCTAGCACGGTTGCGTGAAGATGTGAAGTTTCGCAATCGACGCACAGTCCAGGCCCCGCATGCCCTATAATGAGAGTAGGAGTAGCAACGATGACCCTCGCAGCGCAAACGTGCCCCCCCATGACCTGTCTCAAGGAGGCCTCCGACAAGGCCTGGCTCGAGCTGGTGGTCCGTCACACGGACCTCCTCCTGGCGGATCACGCGCACTGCGAGAAGAAGGCTGCGGCCACGGCCATGAGCCTCATCGCCAAATACCCGAACGACCGGGCGCTCGTCACCAGCATGCTGCACCTCGCCCAGGAAGAACTCGAACACTTCGCCCGACTGTATGCCGTGCTCGTTGAGCGCGGCATTCCTCTTGGGAGGATCGACTCCGATCCCTACGTGAAGGAGCTTCTCAGGCTCAACCGCCCGCACGGTGTCGAGAATCTGGTCGATCGGCTACTCATCATGAGCCTGGTCGAGGCCCGTAGCTGCGAACGCTTCGTGCTGCTCGCCCAACACCTGCCCGATCTCGAGCTGCGATCGCTTTACCATTCGCTTTCGTTCTCGGAGGCCGGACACCATCAACTCTTCGTTTCCCTCGCCGGCCACCACCTTCCGAAGGCGGTGGTGGCACAACGGCTCGAGGAGCTGGCCGTGCAGGAGGCGGAGATTCTCCGTCGCTTGCCGATCAGCCCTCGCATGCACTGACCAACGCCCCCAGGAGGTGCGGATGAATCAACGAGCGCTCGCCAAATTCCAAGACGCCGGCGTCAAGGAGCAATACCTTGAGAAGTACGGAGACCCCCTCGAGGAGGTCTCCCCCCAGGATCTCATCGACCTGATGGAGAACCTGTGGCTCTCCCGTCGCGGCACGTACGCCACGCTGCGCGACTCCTTGACGCGGAAGGGAATGGACCCCTGGACCTGCCGCCAGGAGCTGGCTCAGGCCTACTTCCTTGCCATGTACGTCCGGGAGAACGACCTGGACGAGGAAGCCGACAAGAGCAAGATCGATGATGTCACCGACTTCATCGGCTGCCGGATCATGGACCAGATTCGCGAGTTCCAGGCCCGTGAGGCCGAGCAGGACAAGGGCGCTCGCGACAAGTTCGGCATCCGGATGCCCCGCGGCTACTAAACCCTGCCCCATCAAAAAGCGACAGGCCTCCCGTTTGCGGGAGGCCTGTCGCTTTCGATATCAGTCGGTGACCGCGATGGTCTCTTGGCGGGTGTCCTGGCGTTGCTTGTCGTCGGTGACCCGGACCGACACGGTGACGTAGGTGTCCTGGCCAAAGGCGCTGTCGGGGGCTCGCCACTGGGGGTGAGCCGCTCGAGGGTCCGAGATCATGCCCTGGGTCGTGCTCCAGTAATAGCTGAGCTTGGAGTCGTCTGGGCTCTGCGCCGTCACCAGCAGATCCACGATGCCGCCCCGCGAGACCCGGTTGGTCGAGACCTGGAGCGCCGTGATGCGCGGCCCCTTCGTCGGGTCGGCGGGCTGGTCGCCCGGCTGGGCGCACGCGACGAGCGCGATGCCCGCGATCGCGACAAGACACAAACGACGGATGACGGCCATCGTCTCCTCCTCTGAGATTGGGCACAGCCTTGCTAGCATCCTAACCGCTTCGACTGACCCTCGCAAGGTGATGAGGACGAAATAATCGCCCGCGCTGCGGGCTCGAGGGGATAAGCGGCCAGCCAGGGGGCGGTTCGACCTTCCGGTTCGAGCCGAGAGCCGATGACGGCTCTATCACCCACCAGTAGACATTGTGATGCGTGCGGCGCCAAAAAACACCTCAACCAGGGCCTCTTGGGCGTCGGTCACGTCAACTCAGATGTCTACTGGTGCGTCGTATAATATATCTTATGTAGACCTCGGTTGCCGTGCCCGCCGTTATGTAAGGTGCAGGCCACAGGCGATCGCCGGAGCTCAGCGGGATTTCAGGGGAAAAAGCACCGGTTTACCGGTACGGCATTATCCGACTTGTCGACCATGGTGCAGGCGCGTTCGCTCCGGATTCAGGAGTGAACGACCAAAAGATGCATTATGTAACTCAACGGGTGCGTTCGCTGCAGGTAATAATAGACCCGCCCGGAACTTTGCCATGGGTAACCGTAACAACATTATCCGACATAGCTCAAGGGTGATTCATTGACGAGCGGGGGTATGTTCATTATCAGGCAAGTCGCCACGAACGAGGAAGGCACCTTGAGCAAAATCAACTCTCTTCTGCTGGCTGGAGCGATCGCATCGATGCCTTTGCCGGCATTTGCCCAGCTTCCGCAGATCCCAGGCCTTCCCGCCGAGAGCCTCGGTGCTCTCGCCAGCGGGCAGGGGTTCACCACGAGCATCGAAATGACCGCCACCGGCAAGATGCCGGTATCGCGCATGACCCTCTATTATTCACCTCATCCGGAGCGGGTTCGCATGGAGCTACGCTTGCCCGATCTCGACCGCTCGATGAGCACCATCGCGCTCCTGGATGAGGGCGTCACCTATCAGGAGTTCGGATCCGGCACCTGGATGAGGATGCCCCTGCCCCGGGAAGCCCTGGACAAGATGCGCAGGGCCATGAAGCAAGCCAATTCGGAAGTGAAGCGCGAGATCCTGACGCCGACCACGATCGACGGTCGCCTGTGCGAAGTCACGCGTATCACCCAGGCGGGCGGGGGCCAAACTACGCTGTACAGCTCGAAAGGAATCCCCGTCAGGGTCGTCCAGCAGACTGCTCAAGGCAACGTCACCCTTCGGTTCGTGAACTTCCGGCAAGGCGAGCCGCAGAGCGGGATCTTCGCCCCGCCCCCGACTACATCGGTTCTTGATATGGGTGAAATGATGAAGGGCGAGCTCGGCGACTTGCTGGCGGAATAGGCCGACCCCTTCAGATCCTTGGGTTAACCATAACAACATTATCCGCCAGATCGACTTGCTCCGTGATGGATCGAAGTGGCCCCGAGCGATCGCTCGGGGCCACTTCGATTCTAGACCAGTGAGAGCTGCGGCTCGGGGTCGAGCCACTCGATGCGGTCCTCGCTCAGGAGTCCGCCCAGCGCCGCCTCCAGCTCGGGCGTGCGCTGAACCCAGAACGAGTCGCTCGCCACCACCTGCTGGCTCGTGTGATCGAAGTGGAAGATGACCGGGATGGCTCCCTTCTCCCCCTGGTGATTGCGCAGCAGCTGAGAGATGAGCACCAGCTGCTGGGGAGTCGCGAACTCCGACAGATGCAGGTGCAGGGACGGCATGGCGCCAAGGTTGAAGACCTGGCTGATGATCACCTGCTGCCGATCGTCCTGGTTGGAGTACTTGCCCTTGATGAGCAGCTTGGCATCGTCGTGCAAGAGGGCCGAGCAGGTCTCGTAGGTCTTGGGGAAGGCGACCACGTCGATCTGGTCGGTGAAGTCCTCCAGCTTCCCTGCGAGCATGAAGTCGCCGTTCTTGGTGATCATGCGGCGGGTCTGCATCAGCAAGCCCCCGATGACGACCTGCTTGCCGTCGCCCAGCGTGGGCAGCTGGGAGATGGTGTGGCTGGTGTGCCACTCGATCTTGACCGGCACCGTCTGGAGGGGGTGGCCCGAGACGTAGAAGCCGATGAGCTCCTTCTCCATGGCGAGCTGCTCTTCGGCTTCGAAGGCCGGGACGTCGGGCATGGTCGGGCTCTCGAGGGTCACGGCCGCCTCGTGCCCCCCGCCGAAGAGCGAGATCTGACCGACGGCGGCGTCGCGCTGCTTGCGGCTCGCGCGATCGACGGCGTCGTCGAGGGCCGCGAGGTACTGGGCCCGGTGGCCGCCCAGGGTGTCCAGGGCTCCGCAGCGGATGAGGCTTTCGATGCAGCGCTTGTTGACCTGCTTGAGATCGACCTCGGAGCAGAACTGGTAGAAATCGGTGAAGCGCTGCTCGGGCTGTCGGCTGCGCGCCTCGACGATGGCGTCGATGGCGCCGAAGCCCACGTTCTTGATGGCCCCCAGGCCGAAGCGGATCCCCTCGTCGGTGGGCGTGAAGTCCGCGCCGCTCGAGTTGACGTCCGGGGGCAGGACCGGGATGCCCATGCGTCGGCAGTCGTTGATGCACAGCAGGATCTTGTCCTGGGCGCCCAGGAGGCTGCTCATCAGAGCCGCCATGTACTCGGAGGGATAGTGGGCCTTGAGGTAGGCGGTGTGGTAGGTGACGACGGCGTAGGCGGCCGTGTGGGCGCGGTTGAAGCAGTACTCGGAGAACTTGGTCATCTTGTCGAAGAGGTCGTTCGCGACCTCGTCGGAGACGCCGTGCGTCTGAGTGCCCTGGAGGAAGATCTCGCGCTGCTTGTCCATCTCCTCCTTCTTCTTCTTGCCCATGGCGCGGCGAAGGAGGTCGGCCTGTCCCAGCGAGTAGCCCGCGAGCACCTGCGCGATCTGCATGATCTGCTCCTGGAACACCATGGTGCCGTAGGTGTCCTTGAGGATCGGGACGAGATCGGGGTGGGCGTACTCGACGGGCTTCTTGCCGTGCTTGCGGTCCACGTACTCGTCGACGTAGCCGCTCTGGAGCGGGCCGGGGCGATACAGCGCGAGGATCGCCGAGATGTCTTCGAAGTTGGTCGGCTGGAGGCGCTTGACCAGCTTGGTCATCCCCTCGGACTCGACCTGGAAGATGCCCACGGTGCCGCCTGCCTGCAGCAGCTCGTACACCTTGGGATCGGTGAAGTCCTGGGAGTTGAGGTCGTAATCGACCCCGTGGCGGGCCTTGATGTTGACCAGGGCCTTCGCGATCATCGTGAGGTTGCGAAGCCCCAGGAAGTCCATCTTGAGCAGGCCCATCATCTCGCAGTACTTGTACTCGTACTGGGTCGCGATGCCCTCCTCGTCGTCCTTCCCGACCCGCTGGAGCGGGACCGTCTCGGTGAGGGGATCGCGCGCGATGATGACGCCCGCCGCATGAAGGCTCGTGTTGCGGACGATGCCCTCGAGCTTCTTGCCGAGCTCGAGGATTTCCGCGACCTTGGGGTCCTTCTGGGACTCGGCGAAGAGCTCGGATCCGTCCTTGGAGGCGTCATCGAGGCTGATGCCGAGCTCCTCGGGGACCATCTTGGTCAGGCGGTTGGTGTCGTTGAAGTTGAGCTCGAGCACCCGCCCCACGTCCTTGATGGCGGCCTTGGCGCCGAGGGTGCCGAAGGTGACGATCTGCGCGACCTTGTCGCGGCCGTACTTCTGGGCCACGTACTCGATGACCTCGCCCCGGCGCTCGATGCAGAAGTCGATATCCATATCCGGCATGCTGACTCGCTCGGGGTTGAGGAAGCGCTCGAACAGCAGGAAGTACTTGACCGGGTCGATGTTGGTGATCTTGAGGCAGTAGGCGACGAGGCTGCCTGCCGCCGAGCCGCGTCCGGGCCCCACCTGGATGCCGCTGGTCTTGGCGAAGTTGATGAAGTCCCAGACGATGAGGAAGTAAGCCGAGAAGCCCATCTGCTGGATGATCTGGAGCTCGAAGCGCAGGCGCTCCTCCAGGTCGGGGGTGAGCGTCTCGTAGCGCTCCTTCAGGCCGTCCCAGGCGAGCTTGGTGAGGAAGGTGTCGACGTCGTGGCCCTGCGGCACGTCGTAGCGTGGCAGGAGCGATCGCCCGAAGTCCAGGATCAGGTTGCACTTCTGGGCGATCTCGAGGGTATGGTGGAGCGCCTGGGGCATGTCGTGGAAGACCTGGGCCATCTCCTGGGCGGTCTTGAGGTAGAAGTCGGGACCGTAGTGCATCTTGCGGGTCGGGTCGAGCAGGCTCTTGCCGGTCTGGATGCAGAGCAGCGCCTCGTGCGAGCGCTGGTCGCCCGGGTTGGTGTAGTGGCTGTCGTTGGTGCCCGCGATCTTGATGCCGGTGCGATCCGAGAGCTCGAGCAGGGCCTTGTTGACCCGCTGCTGCTCGGCCAGGCCGTGGTTCTGGACCTCGAGATAGAAGTCGTCGCCGAAGGTCTGCTGGTACCAGCGCGCGCTGGCCTCGGCCTCCTCGAAGCGCCCGTGCATGATGTGCTGCGGGATCTCGCCGCCAAGGCAGGCCGTGAGGGCGATCAGGCCCTCGGAGTGCGCGGCGAGGGCATCCTTGTCGATGCGCGGCTTGTGGTAGAAGCCCTCGAGGTGGCCCAGCGAGTTGAGCTTGACCAGGTTCTTGTAGCCGGTGCGGTTCTTGGCGAGCAGGACCAGGTGGCCGTAGTTCTTGCCGCCGGAGCGGTTCGGAGTCTTGTCGAAGCGCGATCCGGGGGCGATGTAGGCCTCCATGCCGATCAGGGGCTTGATGCCGGCCTCCTTGGCCTTGCGGTAGAACTCGATCGCCCCGTACATGACGCCGTGGTCCGTGAGCGCAAGCGCGGGCATCTCGTACTTCGCCGCGCGCTTGACCAACTCGCCGATGCGGCTGGCGCCGTCCAGCAGGGAATACTCGGAGTGGACGTGGCAGTGGACGAACTTTGCTGGCATCAATCGGACCCTTTCGAACTGAAGGCTTTCATCTTAGCACAGCCAAGGGGGTGGATCGCCCGTGTTGACGTGGGTTTTCAGCGCATGCGCCGGCTACGCCGCTCCCCTCTCGCACGCGCTATTTTAAAACATTTGTTCGAATGAGAGGCAAGAGGCAGATCGTCCGATCGATCCCCCGACTCACCAGTGGAGCTTCTGACAGGCCTCGTAGTCTCTGGCTTCGACCTGGACCGTGGCATGGTCGATGTCGAAGCGCTCGTGGAGCAGCCGCCTCAGCTCGGCGAGCACCTCCATGCTGCGCTGGAGCTCGTCGATGACGATGTGGCACGTCAGGGAGACCATCCCCGAGGTCACCGTCCAGATGTGCAGGTCGTGCGAGGCGACCACCCCGTCGATCCGCTCGATCGTGTGGACCACCTCGGCGGGATCGATGTGCAGCGGGGTGCTCTGGAGCAGGATGTCCACCGAACTGGTGACCAGGCCCCAGGCGCTGCGCAACACCAGCAGGCCCACCAGCCCCGAGATGAGGGGATCCGCCAGGTACCAGCCGAAACGCCACATCAGGAGGCCCGCGGCGATCGCGCCGACCGAGCCCAGCGCGTCCCCGATGACGTGCGCGAGCGCCCCCTTGACGTTGAGGTTCTCCTTGGCGGACTTCATGAGGATCCACGCCCCGACCAGGTTGACCAGCAGGCCGCCCGACGCGATCCCCATCATGGGCAAGGCATTGACGAGCGGAGGATGAGCCACCCGCGTCACCATCTCGTAAAGGATCCCGCCCGCGACGACGATGAGCAGCGCCCCGTTCATCAGCGCGGCGAGAATCTCGAGGCGGTAGTACCCGAAGGAGCGCTTGGGCGTCGGGGGCCGGCTCGCGAACCACATGGCCCCGAAGCTCAGCGCCAGCGCCGCCACGTCGGTGAACATGTGGCCCGCGTCCGCGAGCAGCGCCAGGCTGTTCGTCAGGTAGCCCCCGACAACCTCGACGACAAGATAGCCCAGGGAGAGGACCATGACCACCAGCAGGGCCTGCTTCGAGGCTTCGCGGTGATGGTGGTGGTCGTGGCCATGCCCGTGCCCATCGCACGCGCCGGCGTCGCGCGCGATGGGCGGCTGAGGAAGCGTATGATCGTGATCCTTCATCGGGTGCTCCGTTCTCCGCGCCCCTTGTCACGATCGCACAACGGGCAAATCGGCCTCAATGTTCCCTGGTTAAACAATAACCGCATTAAATAATTACTGCGTTAACAATCTAGCTGCCGACGCTGAAACCCTTCGAGATGTCGATCGTCGGCTTGTACTCCCCCTGGCTGATCATCGGCTGGCCATCCCGGAGCACGCCGCCATCGAGCAGGTCGCCGATGAAGAGGGTGTGATCCCCCGTGTCGAGGGCCGACGAGACGCGGCATTCGAGAAAGGCGAGCGCACCGCGAAGGATCGGGGCCCCGCTCGAGACGCCCTGATCGTATTCTACCCCGGCGAACTGGCTCGCTCCCGCCGGCGGAGGGGCCGTGAAGCACTCCTCGAGCCCCCCTTGCGCGCGCTCCAGCAGGTTCACGGCGAAGAAGCCGCTCTCTTTGATCAGGTCGTGGACCGGGTGCTGCCGCCGGACCGCGACGGAGATGCGCGGCGGATGCTGGCTCGCCGTCGCGATGGTGGCCACGACGATTCCCATTGAACGCCCGTCGTGATGGGCCGTCAGCACGGCGACGCTCGAGACGACGGCATCCAGGGCCTTGTCTGCCCGGTCGAGGCGCGCGGCCTCGCCGATCTCCTTGACGATGTCGACGTACTCGAGGATCCCCCCTCGCTGCGGCATCTCGGCCGAAAACTCGAGCGCCTGCTCGCTGAAAGAGCCGGTCTTCGCCTTGCGATGCTCCGCCATGGTCCCCTCCTTGAATCAAGCCTCACCCGGCGCCATCTTAGGCGCTGAAAACGCTTCGATACAATGCTTGCAGGTTCCTTAGCGGGGCGATAGGTAACGTGATTCTTATTTAACCACTGCAAGCATTGACCAGGAGACTTGGCTGCCGGGTATGATGCCCGGAGTATCGTTCCAGAGAAGGCGCAGCCGTCCATGCCCATCGATTCCTCAGCGCTCGTCGAGGCCCTCGTCAACGCGGGCACCATCTCCACAGCCGATCGCGATCGCGCCGCCGAGGCGCTGCGCGAGCGCGAGACGCTGCTGAACGCGCTGCTGCGCGTGAGCCCCCTGCGCTTCGCGGACCTCGTCACCCTTCACTTCGGTCCGAACGGCTTGCCCAGCCATGGCGAACGCTCCTTGAACGATCGCCTCGGCGCTCGCTTGATCGCAGCCAAGGCGCTCACCCAGTTCCAGCTCAAGCAAGCGCTAATGGCCCAGGTGCACCAGCCTCAGCCCCTGGGACGCCTGCTGCAGGAAGGGCATGGCGTCTCGGCATCTGCCATCCAGGCGGCCCTCGGCAGCCAGGAAGTTCTCAAGCCGCGCCTTTCCGACGCCGATCAGCTCGGGCCTCTCTTGATCCGGTGGGGCATCCTCAGCCCCGAGCAGTGGCGCGCCGTGCTTGCCGCCGGTCGCAACCCGGCGCAGACCCTCCTGGCGCAGCACCTGTGCAACAAAGAGCACCTTCAGCGCGCCCACCTCTACCTTCAGGAGAAGCGAGCGCTCTTTCTGCGTCGCCGTCACAGGCTCGGGGAGGTCCTGGTCGCGACGCGAGTGCTGGATCGCGAGACGCTCGCAAAAGCGCTTGCATGCCAGGTCGATCAACCCTTCATGCTGGGCGAGCTGCTCGTCATGCAGCGCTACTGCAGCCCCGAGGCGGTCCTCGAAGGCCTCGCCGAGCAGCAGCGCCGCTACGACGCCGACGCCGAGGCACTCCTTCCCCCTTTGACGCCGGTGCTGCCGCCCGAGCTCCCGGCCCCCGAGCCCGAACCGGAGGAGGCGCCGAGGCCCGATCGCCGGCGTGCGATCGCCCTCGCGCTCGCCGTCACCGTCATCATCGGATCGGCGACCTGGTACGGCATGCGCTTCCAGAAGGGCGATTTCGGATGGCTCGGGATGTTCGCTCGCCCCGGGCAAGCCGGAAAATCTCCGGGCCGCTCGGCACCGGGCGACGTCCTGAGCGGTAGCGCGAGCGCCCCGCAGGACCAGGGGCCGGCGTCGCGCTACGACGACCTGAGCATCCCGGGCGCCGAGGCGACGCTCCAGGGGAGTTCCGCCAGCCTGCTCGCCGACCTGGGCCTGCGCGACGATCCCTTCGCGAAGGACGGCGCACCCAGCACCCCCAACACGATGCCCCCCATGAGCGAGCTTCCTAGCCAGGGAGTTCGTGGCGAAGGGGTCTTCGCTGCGCCCGAGGGGGCTGGCCCCCCCCGGGCCACCCAGGCCAATCCGATGAGCGGTCCGGCAGGCGCCCCCAGTAGCCGCTACCCGATGAGCCACGACCCCGTCCCCGCCCCGCAGCCAGCTGGGCAGGGCGTGAGCGCCCCGTCCCCGTTCTCCTCGTCGCAGCCCAGCTTGAACGCGCGCCTCACCCTGGATCCCATGCGCGGCCGAGAGGGCGACGCCGCGTTCACTCCTCCCGCCAACGTCCCCCCGCCGCCGGTAGAGCCTTCGCGAAGGAAGCTGACCACCGCCCCCAGCGACCTCGACGAGCGAACCATCAACCGCTCCGGGGCCGTGTTCCACTATCGGCTGGGGCAGGCCAACTTCGCCCAGGGCAGGACCGCTGCAGCACGCCAGGAGTTCCTGGCCGCCCTCGCGACGGACCCCGACAACCCGCTGCCGCTTTACTACCTGGGGCGCCTCGAGGAAGCCGCCGGCCGAGGTGCCGAGGCGCGAAAGGCCTACGAGCGATACCTCGCCCGCCTCCCGAACGGTGAATTTCGCGCAGAGGTGGCGATCCGGATCCAGCGCCTGAAAAACTAATACGGATGAAGAACGGGTAAAAACCTGGCTAAAAGGGCTTTTTTCCCATGCCTGATTCGTGCTAGAATGACGGCTCATGTCGGCGCAGTCCCGAAGGATTGCAATGATGGCCGACGAGAAGGAGGTGAATATCGTGGCTAAGCGAATCAAATCCGGCATCAAGCGTGTGGAGATCGCCGAGCGCAATCGCATGCGCAACGTGGCGGTCAAGTCGGCGGTCAAGACGCGTTTCAAGCGCGTTCACGAGGCGATGAACAATGCCGAAGACCAGGCTCGCACCTCTGAGCTTCTCAAGGTGGCGATCAGCACGATCGATCGTGCGGCTCGCAAGGGGATCATCCATCCCAACACCGCCGCTCGCCGCAAGTCGCGGTTGGTCAAGGCCCTCAACGCCAAGACCGTCTAAACTCCGCGCGAAGCTTTCGACGAACTGAAAAGAACCTGCGTCCTCTCAGGCAGGTTCTTTTTTGTTGTCCGGGCAACCCAGACTTAATGTAATCTTAGAGCAACTTTCAGCTGCGCTTTACCGGCTTCTTGGCCGCGCCCCCGATAACCCTCTCAACAGACGTGTTAGTAAACCGTCACCAAGGAGGCAGGGATGAAGTACAATCAAATCGCGCTGGCGCTGCTGGTCGCAATCGGTCTGACGGGCTGCGGCATGCCCAGCACGGGCACCACCGCTCGCTCCATCGCCGCGAGCTCGCCGAGCGCCGACATCTCCCGCGCCGAGTCGGTCCAGCTCCAGTCGCTCAACGACAACGGCGAGCTCGACGAGCTCGACGACGAGGCCCTCCAGGAGCTCGACGCCGAGGAAGTCGGCGAGGTCCAGGCAAGCGGCCTCTTCTCGCGCGGTTCGAGCAAGATCGGCTACGTTCGCTCGACCGAGGACGGCAAGTTCTACCTTCAGACCAAGCAAGGTATCTGGAAGAAGAAGGACATCAGCATCCCGCTGGTCACCGCGACGGACACCGTCTCCCTCAAGCTCTCGAAGTACCTGAACGCCAAGGTCCTGGTCCGCGGCGCCACCGCCAGCGGTACCATGACGGTCAAGAAGGCTTACCGCGTGCCTGACCTCTCGATCGTGATCGACCTGCTTCGCACCGGCACCGTCAGCGGCAAGCTCTACAACGCCAAGACCCTGGTCGCTCTCGAGGACGCGGCGGTCACCGTCCGCTCGGTCAACACCGGCAACATCTACCGCGCCACCACCTCGTCGAGCGGCAAGTACCGCGTCGGTCGACTGACCGCCGGCGACTACACCGTCGAAGCGACCCTCGGCGGCTTCAGCAAGGGCGTGCTCGCCAAGGTGACCATCGCCAAGCGCAAGACCACTTCGGCCAACCTTCCCCTCGCCCCGATCGAAACGGCCTTCTAACCGGCGAATCCCTTCCTTCCGCACCGCGGGCGGCCTGAACTTCAGGCCGCCCGCGGTGTTTTCGTGGCAGTGAGATCCGAAAGAAGGGGCTACAGGCGCGAGAGCTGAACGAGGAGCTTCTCCAGTTGAAGGGCCTCCAGGCCGCGGCCGGAGCCGGTCTTGAGGGCCACGTCGGCCTCGAGGAGCAGGGCGAGCGCCCCCCGCAGCTGGCCTGACGACCAGGCCCGGCACTGATCCAGGTCCTTCTTGATCTTGTAGCTGGACTTGGCGCCGAGGGCCTGGGCGATCGCGTCCGCGTTCATGCCGCGCTCGGCGAGCAGCTTGGCGCTCAGCCAGCCGCGCATCATGGTGGCCATGGTGGCGAGCAGCTTGAGGGCGGCCTCGGTGACCAGGAGCTTGCGCAGGCGCGCGATCGCAGCGACCGGCTTGCGATCGGCGATGGCCTGAAGCATCGCGAACACGTCGGTCTCGCCGGGCGGCGAGAGAAGCTGCACCATCTCGAGCGAGATGGGGGCGCCCGCGGCATAGGTGGCGAGCTTGGAGAGCTCGCTTCGCAGGCGCCAGCGATCGCTCCCCAGCGCCGAGACCAGGGCCTGGGCAACGTCGTTCCCCAGCTTGACCCCGTCGGTGCGCGCCTCGTTCATCAGCCACTCGATGGCGGGCCGGTCGTCCCAGCTCTTGCCCAGGGAGAACTCACGCACCTCGGCCTTGGCCACGATCGCCTTGGTCTGCGAGAGGCGCTTGTCGATCCCGCGCGGCACCGAGAGGACGAGGTGGCAGCCCGGGGGGAGGCCCCGCTCGACGGCTTCGGCCAGGACCTCGACCTCGTCGTCGCCCGTGAACTTGCCCGCCGAGAAGTAGGGGCAGTCCCGGACGATCACGAGGCGCCCGCCGGGCCCGAAGGGCATGGTCCCCGCCGCCGCCACGGCCTGGCTCGGGGCGGTGTAAGGGCCTTCGAGCAGGTTGAGGTTGAGCGAGGCGAAAGCAGGATCGACGATCCGCGCGATGAGGTCCTCTTCGGCGGCCTTGAGGGCGTAGGTGTCGTCCCCCCACAGGAGGACGACGGGGCTGGGCGAGGCCATGACCCTAGGGCCGCGCCCCGAAGCGGCGATCGCGCGACTGGAAGTCCAGCAGGGCCAGTCGGAAATCATCGCGGCGGAAGTCGGGCCAGAGGGTGTCGGTGATGTAGATCTCGGTGTAAGCCAGCTGCCACAGCAGGTAGTTGCTGATCCGGTACTCGCCGCTGGTGCGGATCAAGAGGTCGGGATCGGGCTGGCCCGCGGTGTAGAAGAAGCCGGAAAGCCGCGCCTCGTCGAGCGCGTCGGCGTCGATCTGGCCGGCCTTGGCCGCGCGCGACACCGCCTTGACCACCTCGAGGATCTCTCGGCGGCCGCCGTAGTTCATGGCGATGTTCAGCGTCAGCTTGGCGTTGGATCCGGTGCGCGACTCGGCCTGCTGGATCGAGGCGCGGATCTTGGGGTTCAGCTCGTCGATCTCGCCGATGAAGCGCATCCGGACGCCGTACTCGTCGAGCCCCTCGACCTCCTTGAGCAGGGACTCCTCGAACAGGGCCCAGAGGTAGCCGACCTCGTCCGAGGACCGGTTCCAGTTCTCGGTGGAGAAGGCATAGACGCTCAGGTAGCTGATGCCGAGGTCGAGGCACGCCTTGACGAGCTCGCGCAGCGTCTCGACCCCCGCCTTGTGGCCGTGCTTGCCGGGCAGCAGACGATTGAGAGCCCAGCGACGGTTCCCGTCCATGATCACGGCGACGTGCTGCGGGAGACGCTTGGGGTCGAGCCCCTCCCATGCCTTCGCCGGATCGATCTTGCTTGCTTTGGATGACATCGTGTTTCCGTCCTCTTGGGGAACCATGCGGCAGATTGGTGGTGGACTAGTGCGGCTGGACGATCCGGACCTCGGGGGGGCTCAGCTCCCAGCTGACCCCGGGGGGCCCCGAGATGTTGAGCGGCACATTCGTCGTGCGGCCCTGCCAGCGATGCTTGAGGTCGACGAAGACCTCCAGGTCCTCGTCGTTCAGCTTGTAGATCGCGGTCTTGGGACCCACGACCGTGACCTCGGCCACGGGAGGATCGGTCCGCAGGGCGAGGGCCTCCGGCGCGTTCCTGACCTTGACCCCGACGGTCATCTTGCGCTTGTCGCTGTCGATCCGGGGGATCAGCCCGACGAACAGCCACAGCGTGATCGCCATCAGGACGGCGATCACCTGCAACCCGCGGTTGCTCTCTTCCTTGGCCCAGAGCGAGAGCATCAGCTTGACTTCCGGAACATGGGCAGCGAGAGGTTCATGGTGCCCGAGCGCGGGGCCTGGTACAGCCCGGAGAGCATCCCGCGCAGGTCGTCCTCGGTCAGGTGCCGCTGCAGCTGGCCCATCTGGGCGACCGAGATGACGCCCGTCTCCTCGGAGACGACCACCGCGAAGGCGTCCGTCGTCTCCGAGAGCCCCAGCGCCGCGCGGTGCCGCGTACCGATGGGGCGCTTCTGGGCGCGCCGGAAGTTCTCGGAAAGGGGCAGCAGGGCGCCCGCCGCGACGATGCGCTCGCCGCGGATGATGACCGCGCCGTCGTGCAGCGGCGAGTTGGGGAAGAAGATCGAGGTCAAGAGGTCCGCCGAGATCAGGCCCTGGATGGTGGTGCCCGTCTCGATGAACTCGTTGAGGCCCGTCTGGCGCTCCAGGATGATGAGGGCGCCGATCTTTCGGGCGCTCAGCATCCGGACCGCCATGACCACCTCATCGACCACCCGGCTGGTGTCGGTCGAGGTCTTGCCGAACAGCTCGGATCGGAAAAGCTCGCCCTGGCCGAGGAGCGACAGGGCGCGGCGCAGCTCGGGCTGGAACACCACCGGGATCGCCACGATGATCATGGTGGCGGCGCTCTGGACGAGCCAGGTGATGGTGTTGAGCTGCAGCGCCCGGCTGAGCAGGTAGGCGACCAAAAGCAGCAAGACGCCGCGCAGCAGCTGGACCGCTCGAGTGCCCTTGATCAGCAGGAAGAGGCGGTACAGGACCGCGCTGACCAGGAGGATGTCGAGCAGGTCCTGCCAGCGGAGGTTGGTGGCGAACTGCTGGAGGATCGCGAGCCAGTAGGCCATCAGCGGCTGCCCCCGAGGCGCGGCGGCAGGCGATCGCGCGCCACCAGGTCTGCGAGCGTCTCGCGCTCGGCCACCACGTCGGCCCGACCGTCGCTGACGAGCACCATGGCGGGCCTGGCCAGGCGGTTGTAGTTGGAGGCCATCGAGTAGCAGTAGGCGCCGGTGCCCCACAGCACGACCAGCTCGCCGGCGGCCATCCTGGGGAGCTTCAGCGAGTCGATCAGGATGTCGCCCGACTCGCAGCACTTGCCCGCGAGGGTGACCGTCTCGTAGCACTCGCCGGTCTGGACGGGATCCGCCGCGTAGCGCGCCCCGTAGGTGATGGGGCGAGGGTTGTCGGGCATGCCGCCGTCCACCGAGAGGTAGGTGCGCACCCCGGGGATGTCCTTGCGGGTGCCCACGGTGTAGACCGTGGCCCCCGCGGTGCCGACGATCGACCGGCCCGGCTCGACCAGGAGCTTGGGCAGCTTGAGGCCCCGCTCGGCGCAGCCCGTCTGGACCCGCTCGGCGATGGCCGCGACTAGCGCCGGGATGGAGGGCGGGTCGTCCTCGCCGGTGTAGGCGATCCCCAGGCCGCCTCCCACGTCGAGCTCCTCGACGCGCAGGCCGTAGGTCTGCTCGACGCGCAAGGCCCAGTCGAGCAGGACGTCCACGTTGAGCAAGAAGGGCTCGATGTCGAAGATCTGCGAGCCGATGTGGGCCTGGAACCCCATGAACTGGAGGTGGTCGCTCGCGACCACGTGGCGCATGGCCTCGTCGAGCTGGTGGGGCAGGTCGAAGCCGAACTTGGTGTCCACGTGCCCGGTGCGAACGTACTCGTGGGTGTGCGCCTCGATGCCGGGCGTCAGGCGCAAGAGCAGCTGGGGGCGCACCCCCATCTCCCTGGAGATGGCGCTGAGCTGGTGGAGCTCGTCCAGGTTGTCGACCATGAAGCGGCCGATCCCCTCTTCGAGGGCGAGGCGCATCTCCTCGGGGCTCTTGTTGCTGCCCTGGAAGTGGATCCGCTCGGGCGGGATCCCCGCCCTGAGGGCGGTGAAGAGCTCGCCGCCCGAGACCACTTCGGTGGCGAGCCCCTCGTCGTGCAGGAGGCGGTTGATCGCCATGTTGCACAGGGCCTTGCTCGCGAACAGGACCTCGAAAGGCCCCGGGTAGTGAGCCTTCAGGGCGTCGAGGTAGGTCCGTGCCGCCGTGCGCAGCGTGTCCTCGTCCATGACGTAGAGGGGGGTCCCGTAGGTGCGCGCCAGCTCGACGAGGTCGCACCCTCCGATCTCCCAGCGACCGTGCGCATTGACGTGCGCGGTCACGGGCCGGATGCGCTGGTTGCAGGCCTGCTCGGCTAGGGGCATGGACCGTCCTTGTTGGGGAGCAATGTGAGCGGGGTCCGATGATTATAACATGCCGCCCCCCCGGAAATCAGCCTCATGCGGGCTTGTGGTATCATGGGGCCTTGCCCGAATCCAGGCGCGCCTCGCGGCCGCTGCCACGCCGAAATCGAAAGCCCATGCGCATCCGAGACATCCTTGCCCACCTCGAAGCCCTGGCCCCGCTCTCATACGCGGCCGGCTGGGACAACTGCGGCATGCAGTTCGGGGACCCCGATCGCCCCTGCACCGGCGTGCTGGTGACGGTGAACCCTTCGCTGGCCGCGGTGGAAGCCGCCGAGCGCGCGGGGGCGAACCTCGTCGTGGCCCACCACCCCCTGCTCTTCAAGGCGACCAAGAACCTCGACACGCGCAGGGAGCCCGGTCGCACCGTCGAGGCCCTCGCGAAGGCCGGCATCGCCTGCTACGCGGCCCACACCAACCTGGACGCCACCGCCTGCAACCATCACCTGGCGACCCTGTTCGGCCTGCCCCTGGACCGCATCCTCCAGGTCGAGGGCACAGAGGCCTGGTACAAGCTCGTCGCATGGGTCCCCACCGAGGCGGCGCCTGCACTGCTCGAGGCCCTCTGGGCGGCGGGCGCCGGCCGGATCGGCCCCTACGATCAGGCGTCCTTCCGCAGCGAGGGGACCGCGACCTTCCGTCCCCTCTCGGGCGCCAAGCCCGCCGTGGGGAGCGTCGGGGAGCGCCACCAGGGCCCCGAGACCCGGGTCGAGGTGCTGGTTCCCGCCAGGGTCCGAGGCGCCGTCCTGCGCGCCCTTCACGAGGCGCACCCCTACGAGGTTCCGGCCTACGACGTGGTGAGGCTCGAGAACGGAGGGGAGCCCTACGGCATCGGCCTCTGGGGCGAGCTTCCGGAGCCCATGACCGTCCAGGCCATCGCCGAGCGGGTCCAGGCTGCAATCAACCCGCGTAGCCTTCGCCTGGTGGGCGATCGCGCGCGCCTCGTGCGCCGGGTCGGAGTCTGCTCGGGCGCCGGCGGGGACCTCTTCGGAGCGGCCCTCGCCCAGGGCGTCGAGCTGTTCATCACCGGCGAGGTCCGCTACCACGCTGCCCTGGAGGCCGAGGCCCAGGGCCTCGCCATGCTCGAGGCGGGACACCAGGCGACCGAACAGCCGGTCGTCGCCTTCGTCGTCGATCACCTTAAGGCCCTCGTGCCAAACACCGTTCCCATCACCGGCTTCGCCGAACCGGAGCCCTTCGAGGTACTGACCAAATGAACTCCCTGCCCGTCGTCGCCATCGTCGGCCGCCCCAACGTGGGCAAATCGACGTTCATAAACCGCCTGGTCGGTAGCCGCGAGGCCATCGTTCACGACATGCCCGGCGTCACCCGCGATCGCCTCTACCTGCGCGCAGACTGGAACGGCCGCGACTTCGTCGTGGTCGACACCGGCGGCATCGTCCCCGGCACGGACGAGGAGCTGCTCCAGTCCGTCGAGAAGCAGGCCATGCTCGCCGTCGAAGAGGCCGACGTCATCGTCTTCGTCGTCGACGGAGAGGTGGGCGTCACCCCGGTCGACGAGGACATCGCCAACCTGCTTCGCACCTCCAAGAAGCCCCTGATCCTCGCGGTCAACAAGCTCGACAACGTCTCCGAGGATCCCAAGGCCAACGAGTTCTACGAGCTCGGCCTGGGCGAGCCGCGCCCCATGTCGTCGATGCACGGCCTGGGCATCGGCGACATGCTCGACGAGATCGTCAACGCCTTCCCCCCCGAGAGCGAGGAGCCGCCCCCCGAGGAGCTGCGCATCGCGCTGATCGGCAAGCCCAACGCCGGCAAGTCCTCCTTGACCAACGCGCTGCTGGGTCACGAGCGCATGATCGTCTCGCCGGTCGCCGGCACCACCCGCGACGCCATCGACACGCGCCTCGAGATCGACGGCAAGCACTACACCCTGGTCGACACCGCAGGCATCCGCAAGAAGGCCAAGGTCGACTACGGCGTCGAGGCGTTCTCGGTCGTGCGCGCCCTCAAGGCCATCGAGCGTGCGGACGTGATCGTCATGATGATCGATGGGGCCGAGGGCGTCTCCGAGCAGGATCAGCGGATCGCGGGCATCGCCGAGGACTCGGGCAAGGGCCTGGTCATCGCGGTCAACAAGTGGGACCTGGTCCCCAAGGACACCCACACCATGCCCGCCTACCGCAAGAAGCTCGAGGAGGAGCTGCGCCACGTCAAGTGGGCCCATGTCATCTTCATCTCGGCGCTCACCGGCCAGCGCGTGCCCCAGGTGCTCGAGGCCGCCGAGGCCGCCGCGGCCGAGAACACCCGCCGCATCACCACCGGCGTCATCAACGAGGTCATGGCCGAGGCGACCGCGATGAACCCGCCGCCGGCGAGCCACGGGCGCCGTCTGCGCATCTACTACGTAACCCAGGTCGCCTCGGCGCCTCCGACCTTCATCAACTACTGCAACGAGCCGAAGCTGGTCACCGAGCACTACAAGCGCTACCTCGAGAACAAGATCCGCGAGGCCTTCGGCTTCGCGGGCACCCCGATCCGCCTGATCTTCCGCCCGCGCCGCGAGAAGCAGGGCTGATGAACGCGCCTGTGGTCGTGGTCGCGAGTGGGGCGCTTGCGACCTTCGTCTTCGGGTCGATCCCCTTCGCCCTGATCATCGGCCGCATCTTCTACGGGATCGACATCCGCGCCCACGGCTCAGGCAACGTGGGCGCGACCAACGTGGTGCGCGTGCTCGGCCGCGCGCCGGGCATCGCCTGCTTCGTGCTGGACTTCCTCAAAGGCTGCCTGCCCGTAGCCATCGCGAGCGCCGCTCACCTGGACTGGTGGGTGCCCCTGCTGTTCGGGGTGCTCGCCATCCTCGGCCACAGCCGCTCGGTCTTCCTCGGCCTCAAGGGGGGCAAGTCGGTGGCCACCGGCGCCGGGGTCATCTTCGCCCTCTCGCCCTGGGTGGGGCTCGCGGTGCTCGGGGTCTGGGCGTCGGTCTTTTTTGCCGGCCGCATCGTCTCGCTGGCCTCGATCGTGGCCGCGGCCTCGCTGCCCCTGTGGATGCTGATCTTCCGGCAAGCCTTGCCCTCCGTCCTCTTCGGCGTCGCGGCCGCCCTCTACATCGTCATCCGTCACCGCTCGAACATCGATCGCCTCCGCAAGGGCCAGGAGCCCCGGATGGCCGCAAGGAAACCATGACCACTTCTTCGACCCCGGGCTTCCGTACCAAGAAGCGCTTCGGCCAGAACTTCCTCAAGGATCCCGCCGTCCCGGCGGCGATCGTCGAGGCCGCCGAGCTCACAAAGGCGGACAAGGTGCTCGAGATCGGCCCGGGCCAGGGTGCCTTGACCCGGGGGCTGCTCGAGGAGGCCGGCGAGGTGGTCGCCGTCGAGATCGACACGCGCCTGACGTCCACCCTGGAAGCCCTACAGGCCGAGCAACCTCACCTTCGCGTGGTGTGGGGGGACTTCCTGGCGACCAGCTTCGCCGAGCTCGGGCTGAGCGAGGCGGGCACCAAGGTCGTCGCCAACATCCCCTACTACATCACCTCGCCCATTCTGCTCAAGCTGCTCCACAGCGAAACCATCGAGCGCGAGCCGCTCGAGTCGGTCGCGGAGTGGCCCGAGCGCATCATCCTGATGGTGCAGGAGGAAGTGGCGCGCCGCCTTCTGGCCAGACCCGGGACCAAGGACTACGGCTCGCTCTCCGTCATCTGCCAGTACGCCGCTGAGATCACGCCGGTGATCCGCGTCCCGCGCAGCTCGTTCGTCCCGCGGCCGCAGGTCGACTCGATGGTCGTCATGCTCAAGCCCCGCAAGGTCGCTCCCATCGACGTGCCGGATCCCCGGCGGTTCTTCCAGGTGGTGCGCGGAGCCTTCGGGCTGCGTCGCAAGACCCTCGTGAACGCTCTCAAGGGGGCGGGATTCGAGCAGGCGAGACTGGAAGCGGCGTTCGCGGCGACGGGGATCGATCCGGCGCGACGCGGTGAGACGCTCAGCCTCGAGGAGTTCGCCGCGCTCTCGCGCGCCCTGCTGTAAGGAAATTCGCTAGGATTCGGGGGGCTGCTTGGGCAAGGAAACGCGCTCGGGCGGCCCCTCGATCGCTTTCTGGCGCTTGGGAGCTTCGCCCAGCTTGATGCGATCGGGCGGTCCGGGCAGCTGGCGCTGGACGGGGATGGGCATGGTCGGCACCCGCTCCGGGGCGGGGGCGGGCAGGCTCTCGCGCACGGGCGGGGTCGCAATCGGCGCCGGGGTGAAGAGCGCGGTGAAGAAGTCTCCGACCGCTCCGCCCACGGCGAAGGGCAGCATGGCGAGCATCAGCCCGATGAGGGTCTGGGAGGCAGGCCAGGCGTGCGCCCCCCAGGCCGCCGGAACCGCGAGGTGGCCAGCGCCGATGATCTCGAACAGGGTCCCCACCCCGAGCACCAGCAGTTGCCCAGCCATCAACGCCTTCCAGCGACGCTTCAGCCCCCCGTGCGGCGCGAGCCGGGCGATCAGCCAGGCTGCGAACGGAAAGGTGATGAGGAAGGGGAAGCTCGGCGAACGCAGGTAGGCGAGGCCTCCCCCGTCGGCGAAGACCGGGACGCCGGCGAGGCCCAGAAGCAGGTAGGCCCCCTGGGCCGCGAACGCTCCGACGGGACCCAGGAAGGTACCAGCAGCCCCCAGCGCCATGGCCTGGGCGGATGTGGTATACAGACCGATGCTGAGGGCGCCAAAGGACCACGCCCTCATCGCGTTCGGCAGGTGCACCTCGCCGAACACCGCGTACGGCAAGGGAACCGCGACGTAGGTGCCGAGGGCGGTCAGGCTTGCGAATAAGGCCGTGCGGAGCAGCTTGAGCAACAGGCATCCCCTGCGGTGTAGGCAGCGATCACCGCAATTGTAGCCCATCGAGAGAGGGTTGGAAACCAATGCCGTCCGGACGGACCCACGATCGCATCACCTACCTCTTCGCCTTGCCCGCCGCATGGGCCGCCTACGCCTACGCCGGATCCCTGGTCCATGCGCTGCTCGCGGCGGCCGGGGTGCTGTTCGGCGGGCTCATGTTCGGGCCCGACCTGGACGTGAAGAGCGTCCAGTACTACCGCTGGGGGCCCCTGCGCTGGATCTGGTGGCCCTACCAGCGCATGTTCCGCCACCGATCCGTCTGGACCCACGGCGTGATCGCGAGCCTTGCCGTGCGGCTCGCCTACTTCACCCTGGTGGTGGCCGTGGCCGGAGCGATCGCCTACGCGCTCTTCGCCACCTACGTCCCGGGGCTCGACCTGCAGGGGATCCTCCCCCGGGATCTCTCGGGCGTAAGGCGCACGGATCCCGTCGGCCTCGGCGTGGCGCTCGCGGGGATCTGGCTCGGCGGGGCCCTTCACACCTGGGCGGACGTCAGCGTCTCGCTAGCGCGGCGCGCGTTCGGAAGGCGCCGAAGGCGGCGCTGAAGCCGCCCATCCGGTACCGCGGCGATCGGCTCGTAAGTTTGACATTGCCTAGGTCGCTGCCTATACTGCTAAAGACTTTTTAGGCTCGTTTTCGAGCGTTCTTAGTCCACTTCATCCCGGTCGGTCGCAGCCTGTACCCACCCGTCACCGGCGTGAGGCCTGACATCCTTTAGGAGGCGAATCGTTGAGCCCTAGGAAACTCCTGCTCCTGGTCGTGGTGCTCCTCACCCTCGGGGCGCTCTACGTGATCCAGGACGAGAAGCAATTCCCGACCAAGTACGGCCTGGACATCCAGGGCGGCATGCACCTTGTCCTCGAGGCAAAGGACACCGAGAAGATCAAGGTCACCCCCGAGGTCATGCAGAGCGTGATCGCCGTCGTGCGCAATCGGGTGGACGCCACCGGCGTCAACGAGCCCGTCATCCAGCGCAAGGGCGATCGCCAGGTCGTCGTCGAGCTCGCCGGCGTCAAGGACCCCGACGCGGCCCGCGAGCTGCTGGGCAAGACGGCCCACCTCACGTTCTGGGAGCTGCCCGCCGGCGTCCAGGCGCCCATGACGGCCAGCGGCAGCCAGCCTGCCTGGGTCAAGACCCCGCTGGACGGCGCGATGCTCACCGAGGCCAAGGCCGAGCCCAGCCCGCAGGGCGGCTGGCAGATCGCCATCAAGTTCAACAGCGAGGGTGCCAAGCTCTTCGGCGAGATCTCGAGCCGCAACGTCGGCAAGCCCGTCGCCATCCGGCTCGACGACACCGAGGTCTCGGCCCCGCGCATCGAGGGCCCCATCCTCGGCGGCTCGGCCCAGATCACCGGCAGCTTCGACGCCAAGTCGGCGCAGATGCTCGCCGTCCAGCTCAAGGCGGGCTCGCTGCCCGTGCCCCTCGAGGAGGTCGAGACCCGCACCGTCGGCCCGACCCTCGGCCAGGACACCGTCAAGGCCTCGGTGACCGCCGGCATCATCGGCTTCGCTCTGGTCGCCCTGTTCATGCTCGCCTACTATCGCCTGCCCGGCCTGGTCGCGGACATCAGCCTCGCGATCTACGCGGTGCTGGTCTTCGCCATCTTCAAGCTGATCCCCGTCACCCTGACGGTGCCCGGCATCGCGGGCTTCATCCTCTCGATCGGCATGGCGGTCGACGCCAACGTGCTCATCTTCGAGCGCACCAAGGAGGAGCTCAAGAACGGCCGCGGCCTCTACTCGGCCATCGAGATCGGCTTCAAGCGAGCCTTCACCTCGATCTTCGACTCCAACTCGACCACCCTGCTCACCTGCGCCATCCTCTACTACTTCGGAAGCGGCCTGGTTCGCGGCTTCGCGCTCACGCTCGCCATCGGCGTCATCGTGTCGCTCTTCACCGCGATCACCGTCAGCCGCGCCCTCCTGCACGCCCTGCTCGAAGGCGGCGGCAAGGGGCTGAAGTCGCCGGTCTACTTCGGCGTCAAGCTGCCTGAGACCGCCACGAAGAAGGCTAGCTAGGAGGAACCATGGCAACCAACGAGAACATCCAGACGGAAAAGCACGCCCTCGACGTCATGGGCCACAAGGGCCTCTGGTTCGGCGTCTCCATCGCCATCCTGATCCCCTGCATCATCGCGATCGCCATCTGCTTCCAGCGCTTCGGAGCGCCGGTCAAGCTCGGCATCGACTTCACCGGCGGCACGCTCATGGAGGTCACCTTCGACCAGCCCGAGAAGATCGAGGCCGTGCGCGGGGTCTTCGAGAAGCAGGCCATCGAGCCGCACATCACCGCCGCGACCGACGAGAAGACGTTCAGCATCCGCACCCCCTACCTCGACAAGGACAAGTCCCTGTCGCTGAAGGAAGACCTTCGCAAGGTCGGTAGCTTCAACGAGCCGCACTTCCGGCTCGAGTCGGTCGGTCCCACCATCGGCAAGGAGCTGCTGCGCAACGCCGCCATGGCGCTTGGCTTCGGCATCCTCGGCATCCTGCTGTACATCACCTTCCGCTACCAGTTCGACTTCGCCCTCTCGGCCATCATCGCCATGGTCCACGACGGCGTCATCATGCTCGGCACCTTCGCCATCTTCAGCCTGGTGCTCGGCGCCGAGGCCGACGGTCTTTTGGTGGTCGCGATCCTGACGATCATGGGCTTCTCGGTCCACGACACCATCGTCATCTTCGACCGCTTCCGGGAGAACCTCAAGTTTGCCAAGAAGGGCGACACCTTCGGCCAGATCGCCAACGCCAGCGTCAACCAGACCCTGGCGCGCTCCATCAACACCTCGCTGACCCTGGTGCTGACGCTGCTGCCCCTGGTGATCCTCGGCGGCCACACCATCTTCTTCTTCACCCTGACCATGCTGATCGGCGTGGTGATCGGCGCCTACTCGTCGATCTTCAACGCCGGCCCCATCCTCGTGCTCCTGCGCGAGCGGGGCAACAAGCCCAACGGCGCCCAGACCGCGGCCAAGACCACGGCCTAGCCACCGTCGCTTTTCAGCCCCTCGCCCCTCCGGGCGAGGGGCTTTCGCTTGCCGATATCGCTTAACCGCGTTAATATTTATCCATTGGAATCACCGACATAGGAGGCCTCTCCCGCCATGGCAACGGCAGAACAAGTCATCAAAGCCCTCTCGACGGTCAACGACCCCGAGCTTCACAAGGACCTCGTCACGCTCAAGATGATCGACGAGGTGGAGGTCGAGGGCGGCGTCGCGCGCTTCAAGGTCATCCTCACCACCCCGGCATGCCCGCTCAAGGGCAAGATCGAGGCCGACTGCGTCGAGGCGGTCAAGCGCCTGGTCCCTGGCATCACCGACGTGGAGATCACATGGGGCGCGAGCGTGCCCGTCTCCCTCCAGCCCTCGGCCGTGCCCGGCATCAAGCATGCGATCGCCATCGGCTCGGGCAAGGGGGGGGTCGGCAAGTCGACCGTGACCCTCAACCTCGCCCTGGCCCTCGCCGAGACCGGCGCCAAGGTCGGCGTGCTGGATGCGGACATCTACGGCCCGTCGATCCCCCTGATGATGGGCGTCAACGAGAAGCCCTACATCTTGGACGGCAAGATCCTGCCCCTCGAGAAGTACGGCATCAAGCTGATGTCAATGGGCTTCTTGCTCAAGAGCCCCGAGGACCCCGTGATCTGGCGCGGGCCCATGCTCGCGGGGGTGCTCCAGCAGTTCGTGCGCGACGTCAGCTGGGGCGACCTCGACTACCTCCTGATCGACCTGCCCCCCGGCACCGGCGACGTGCCCCTGAGCCTCAGCCAGCAGATCCCGCTGTCCGGGGTGGCCATCGTCATCACCCCCCAGCCGGTGGCCCAGCAGATCGGCATGAAGAGCCTCAGGATGTTCCAGCAGCTGCCCGCGCAGGTGCCCATCCTCGGGATCATCGAGAACATGAGCACCTTCGTCTGCCCCAACTGCGACCATTCGACCCCCATCTTCTCGACCGGCGGCGGCGCCCGGACCAGCGAGCTCACGAGCCTGCCCCTGCTCGGCGAGATCCCGCTCGATCCCAAGATCCGCGCGGGCGGGGACGAGGGCAAGCCGGTGTTCGTCGCCGAGCCCCAGTCGCCCCAGGCCGAGGCCTTCCGTACGATCGCCCGCCACATGGCCGGCCAGGTCTCGGTCCGCCACTTCGCGCGGCTCGAGCTGCCGGTGCTCGGCTAGCCTCGAGGATCGACGCCCATGAAAGACCTGCTGCTGCGTGACGCCGAGACGCTTTTCGCCCTGTTCGGCGATCTGGTCCACCAGGTGCTCGTGACCGAGCGCCTGGGCGAGGTCTCCGACCACGACATCACGCACGCGCAGGTCGAGGCGATCCAGTTCCTGTCGCGCCACGACCCCAACTGCGTGGGGGATCTGGCCTCGGGCCTCGGCATCAGCTACCCGGCCGCCACCAAGGCCGTGGACAGGCTGGTGCTCAAGGGCCTCGTCACCCGGCGCGAGGGCGAGCGCGATCGCCGCCAGTCGGAGCTCGCCCTCACCCCCGAGGGCAAGGAGCTGGTCGAGGCCCTCAAGGTCGCGCGCCGCGAGCGCCTCGAGGCGATCCTTTCGCGCATGTCCGCCGAGGACCAGAAGGCCATGCTGCGCGGCCTCAAGGGCTTCATCACGGCGACCTTCATGACCGACAAGGCCCTCATCGCCGGGACCTGCCAGCGCTGCGGGGACGATTGCTTCAAGGACTGCGTCGTCAACCAGTCCCATCTCGCCTTTCTGGGGACCGAGATCGAGCGCACTTGACTTTACGCTGCTTGCTCGGCAGGGTACAATCGACCCGGAACCAAGGGCCATCGGTCGTTTCAGCCGATTCTTGCCCGCTGCAGGGAAGGGACGATGCAGCCAGACCTCATCATCATCAGCAACGGCCCTGGCGAGGTCTCGACCTGGGTCAGGCCCGTCGCGCGCCAGCTTCGCGGCGCCATGCCCGAGGCGCGCATCACCGTCGCCCTGGTGCCCTGCCCCCACGCGAGCGGTGAAGAGCGCCGCACCATCGAGGGCTGGGGCCTCGGGATCCGCGTCTGGGATCCCACCGAGTCCGTGCGTTACCTGCTCGGCGGTCGTCTGCCTTCCACCGAGCCGCTGCGCGAGAAGGGCGTCGTCCTGTTCCTTGGCGGCGACCAGGCCTTCGGGGTCATGATGAGCGGCCGCACCGGTTTTCCGCTCATCACCTACACCGAGACGACCGGCCGCTGGGCGCCCTGGGTGGCGCGCTTCCTGGTGAGCGATCGCGACGTGTACCTCGCCATGCGCGCCAAGCGGATCGATCCGCGAAAGATCACCCTGGCCGGCAACCTGATGGTCGACGCGGTGCGTCCCCAGTACGACCCCCACGAGATCCGCGCCAGGCTGGACCTCTCGGCGGACGCCCCGGTCGTGGGCCTCTTGCCCGGCAGCAAGCCCTTCAAGGTCAAGTACATCACCCCTCTGCTGCTCAAGGCGGCGGATCTGCTCTACGAGAACGATCCCTCGATCCAGTTCGTGCTGCACCAGTCCCCTTTCACGCCGCTCTCGCAGCTCCAGGAGGCGCTCGACGACGAGCGGCTCCACCGGGTCACGAGCGGGTGCGGCGGACGCCTGGTTCAAACGAGCGAGGGCCCGACGATCCTCACCCCCGGCGGGGCGAGCGTCCGGATCATCGGCCCCGAGCACCACTACTCGGGCATGGCAGTGGCGGACCTCGCCCTGACGGTGCCCGGCACCAACACCGCAGAGCTTGCGATCCTCGGGGTTCCGATGATCGTGCTCTTGCCCCTCAACAAGCCCGAGGAGATCCCGCTCGACGGCCTCGCCGGCCAGATCGGCAACCTGCCGCTCGTCGGCAAGCCGCTCAAGCGCGCCGTGGTGCTCGCGCTCGCCAAGGGCCTCAAGTTCGCGGCCCTTCCCAACCAGCGGGCCGGAAGCGCCATCACCCCGGAGCTCGTGGGCGTCATCGCCCCCGAGGAGGTGGCCGCCCTCGCCGAGGCCATCCTGACCGATCCCGAGCGCAGCCGTGCCATCCGCCTGGCCCTTCACCAGGCCATGGGAGAGCCCGGGGCTGCCGCCCAGACGGTGGAGGCCATCCGGGAGGTGCTGGCCCGAGCCGATCACGACCTCGCAGGCGCGATCCCCCCTGCCGTCCCGACGCGACCGGACGCCGAGGCATGACGCGCCGCGCCTTCCCCGGCCTCTGGGGCCGCCTGATTCCGTACGTCCGGCCCTACTGGCCCCTCATCCTGGGAGGGATCGCGGCCATCGTCCTGACCTCGCTCTCGACGCTCGCGAGCATCTCGGTGGCGCGCCAGGCGGCCGAGACCTTCGCCGCTCTCAGCCTCGACAAGCTCAACGCGCTGGTCCTCGCCCTGATCGCGGTCTACACCGGCAAGAGCCTCTTCACCTGGCTGGCCAACCTCGCCTCGGCATCCATGGCCCTGCATGCGATCGCGGATCTGCGCACGGCCCTGTTCGAGCGGCTTCAGGCGCAGAGCCTCGCCTACTTCGAGCGGCGGGCCTCGGGGGACCTCGCGGCGCGGCTGGTCAGCGACGTGAATCTCCTGAAGGACGCCCTGGTGGTCGCCACGGCCGAGCTGGTGCCCAGCCTGATCATCGTGGTCTGCGCCATCTCCTACCTCTTCGTCCTCAACTGGCACCTTGCGGCGCTCGCGGTCCTCGGCATGCCCCTGGTGGGCTGGGCGATCGGCATGTTCTCCCACCGGCTGCGCGACTGGTCCGCGACCGCCCAGGGCCGGGTCGGCGACATGCTCGCCTACCTGAACGAGCGCCTCTCCAACGTGCTCCTGGTCAAGAGCTTCGGCCAGGAGGGGCACGAGGCGGCGCGCTTCGCGTCGTTCAACCGCGACCACCTGCTCGCCACCCTGCGCGGCGCCCAGGTGCAGGCCCTCCAGACCCCGGTGGTCGGCTTCCTCCAGATCCTGGCCATCGGCGCGGTGTTCTGGATGGGCGGCTGGGAGATCCTCAACCACCAGCTCACCGTCCCAGACCTGCTCGCCTTCGCGGCGGCGGTCGGGGTCTGCATCGACCCGGTGCTGGTGGTCTCCAACGCGGTCGGCAAGATCCAGCAGGCCGCGGGCGCCCTCGATCGCATCTTCGAGGTGATGGACGCGCCCGCGGCCCTCGAGGACGGTCCCGGCGCGCGCACCCTGCCTCACCTTCACGGCGACATCGTCTTCGACCGGGTCGTCTTCGCCTACGACGGCATGTTGCCGGTGCTCTCGGGCCTCGAGCTCAGGGTGGAGGCCGGTTCGGTGGTCGCCCTGGTGGGCCCCAGCGGCAGCGGCAAGACGACGGTCACCAAGCTGCTGCAGCGCTTCTACGATCCGCAGGCGGGCAGCGTCACCCTCGATGGCGTCGATCTGCGCGAGCTGCGCAGCGGCTGGCTAAGGCAGCAAGTGGGCTACGTCTCCCAGGAGTCGGCCCTCTTCTCGGGGAGCATCGCCGACAACATCCGATACGGCAAGCTTGACGCCACCGACGCCGAGATCGCGGCCGCGGCCCGCGCCGCCAACGCCCACGCCTTCATCTCCGCCTTCCCCGACGGCTACGAGACCCGGGTAGGGGAGCGCGGAGCGTCGCTCTCGGGCGGCCAGCGCCAGCGCATCGCCATCGCGCGCGCGCTCTTGAGGGATCCGCGCCTCTTGATCCTCGACGAGGCGACCTCGGCGCTCGACACCGAGTCCGAGGCCCAGGTCCAGGAAGCCCTCGAGCGCCTCATGCAGGGGCGCACGACCCTGATCGTCGCGCACCGCCTCTCGACCATCCAGAAGGCGGACCGCATCGTGACCCTCGCCGAGGGGCGGGTCCTGGAGCAGGGCTCCCACGCCGATCTGCTCGCCCAAGGCGGCCTTTACTCCAAGTGGTATGACCATCAGACCAGCGCCCGGTAAGCGCTTCCCCTCGTGGGGATCGCTCTTGCTGCTGCTCGCTGCGATCATGGGCTTCATGGTCCTGTGGGGCCTGCTGCTGAAGGGAGTTTTCCACCTCGAGTGGGCGGCCCTGGCGCAGCTGGATGGCCTGCCCCAGCAGGTGAAGGACACCTATTCCATCGGCCTCTACCTGGCGCTGCTCGTCCTGACCGCTTGCTTTTGGCTGGTCTGGGAAGGCCGCCTGCCCCTAGATCTGGGGCTTCGCTTCTCTCGCAGGGCCTTTCTGGAAGGCCTGCTGCTGGGAGGCGGCGGGATCGCCGCGGTTTACGCCCTCGGCCTCGTCCTCGGCTGGACGCATTACCGGCCGCCCGCCCAGTGGCCCCCTTCGATCATCGCGTCGGCGCTGATTGCCGGGGCGGGCTTCGCGGTCGTCGAGGAGATCGTCTTTCGCGGCGTGCTGCTGCAGACCCTGCTCAGGGACCGACGCCCGGCCACCGCTCTTGCGCTGAGCGCGGCGGTGTTCGCGAGCGTGCACTTCATCAGGCCGGGGCTGCGCCCGGTCGATAGCATCGTGCCGTTTTTCGGCCTCTTCATGACCGGGCTCATCCTGGCTTACACCGCCTACCGCCGCAGGACCCTGGTGACGGGCATCGTGATGCACGGGCTCTGGGTCTGTTTCATCACCCTCTCGAGCCGCCTGAACCTCTGGGACTACGCCGCGAACCGGCTCGTCTGGACGGGCTACGGACACCCCATCTCGGGACTGTTGATGAGCCTTGTCTTGCTCAGCTTCCTCGCCGCGATGATCTACATGGACAGGCGCCAGACGAGCCGCTGAGCGGATCCCGAGCCGACCTCAGTTGGCGGAGTCGCTGCGCGCGAAGAGCTGAATACCTTGCTCGCTGAAGACGCGACGGAAGCGCCGATCAGCCTCCAGGCGCTGCAGCAGGGCGCGGCTGTACTCGAGAGAGTTGCACCAGGCGGGATTCGTGGTGTCCATCAGGACGTAAGCGTAACGCCCCAGGTACTCCGGGGTCGGCTCGGTCGTGGTGTTGATCATCTCGATCCGCTCGCGGTGAGACAGGTGCGAGGCGAACGCCGACTCGCTCAGGACGCCGCCCGGGCCGGTGATCTGGCGCATGGCCTGCTGGGCAGCAGGCCGGTTGGAAAGCCGCGTGGTGTAGAGCGAGAAGAAGTAGCCGAACTTGGCGAGCGCCAGGAAGCTGATGAGCATCCAAACCCCGAGCAGGCGGGGCGTGAGCCATCGGCGCGTTCCGCTGAGCTCGAAGTGTCTAAGCGACTGGAGCTGCCAGAGGATGAGAAAGGGGAAGATCGGCAACGAATACTGGTGCACCAGATCCCGTTGCGCCGACACGTCCGACAGGACATTCATCAGGAGCATCGCGAGCGCCGGGACCATGACCGTCGCCTTGCGCCAGTGGATGCCGAGCGCGACCGGAACGAGCAGGCCGATGTAGTAGACCAGGGCATCCGGACCGAAGACGCGTCCCAGCACGAGCCCTGGCTGAGTGAGGACGTTCCAGGCGATCTCGGCGAGGGAATGCCCAAGGTAGCTGTAGCGGCCTACCGCCACGGGCGGCCCCCCCGCGAACGCCGGGATGACGACGTTCGTCGAGAGGTAGAACCACCCGAAACCCGCAGCGCTCACGCAGACGCCTGCGAGGCGCTCGCGCTTCAGGAAGAGCCAGACGCCGAGCATCACGACCGTCAAGCTCATCACGGCCTTGCTCGCCAGGACGATCGCGACCGCGACGGCGAGCTGGGCGTAGCGACGCGAGAGGCCTGCCCACACGGCCCAAAGCAGGGCCGGCAAGCCCACCACCTCGGTATGGAAGTCGAAGAGGTTGATGTTGAACAGGGCGGGATAGGCCAGGTAGGCGATCGTCGCGATCCTGCTCCATTCGGGGGAGAGGCCCTCTTTGCGGGCGATCAGGAAAACCGGAACCGCACCCAGCGCAAGGGCCAGCGCCTGAACGAGGAAGAGCCAGTACACGTGCGGCAAGAGCGCGTACAGGAGCGCGAGGGGATAGAGGACGAGAGCCGCATGATCCCCCATGATGTGAAAACCAAGGGTCGTCACGTACGGGGTGGCCCCGCGGCTGATCAGGTAGACGGCCTGATCGAAGATCCCCAGATCGAACAGGTTGGACTGCAGCATCGCGTGGCGAAAAACGCTGGCGAGCAGGAGGACGAGCACAGTCGCCCCGATGGCTACGATCAAGAAGCGATGACGATTGTAGAAGTCGATAAGCATACAAGTATGGTATCAGAAGACTTCGCGACTTCAAGACCGGCATCCTCGAATTCGGCGCGCCATCGGGGCCTTGTTGATCGCCCCCCACGGGTCAGGGCGTGCTGTGCTTGGTCGGCTCGCGGAAATCGACGACCTGGTAGTGCAGCTCGGGCTCTTCGGTCTCCAAGAGCTTGCCCGGAACGGACTGGTTCGGATCCAGCTCGAGCTCCTGGATCATGTTCTCCGGGTCGTGCCGGTTGGCCGCTTCGCCACCGAGCACCGGGCGCTCCTTGCGTTCCATCACCTTCTTCATGACGCTCTCTCCTCTTCGGGCGGATGGTGCCCCACCCTACTCCTTTCGCCAGGTGGTCGCAACCACCGTCAGGGCGCGTCATGCGCCTGGCGATTCCTCGTCGAGATCGAGTATCATCACGGTGCTAACCACCGATCGAAGGTTCCGATGCCCACCCCACGCCAAACCCTCAGGCTCTCCCTTTTCCTCTTCGCGCTGGCGCTCTTGATGTTCGGCCTCCAGCTCGGCCTTGACTCCCTCTATGACTGGGACGAGGCCTGGTACGGGCAGGTCGCCAAGGAGATGATCCGCTCGGGCGACTGGGTCACCCTGCAGTGGCGCGGCGCCCCCTTCTTCGACAAGCCCCCGCTCGCCATCTGGGCGATCGCCCTGAGCTTCAAGGTCTTCGGCGCGAGCGAGTGGGCCGCCCGCCTCCCATCCGCGCTCTGTTCCGCGGCCTGCGTTGCGGTCCTCTTCTGGATCGGGCGGATGGTCTTCGAACGGCAAGGGGCCGCCTTTCTCTCGGCGCTCGTCCTGCTGACGACCCTCCCCTTCGTCAAGGCGGGCCGGATGGCCATGCTCGACGGCCCGCTCACGCTGGCGTTCACCTTCGGCATCGCGACCTTCCTCGCCTCACGGCGCGACGGCCGCTGGGGCATCGGCTTCGGCCTCGCGCTCGCCGCGGTCTGGATGATCAAGGGGCCGCTCGCCATCCTGCTCGCGCTCGTGTGCCTCGCCTTCGCCATCCTGGAGCGCAGGGCCTACGCATGGGGGTCCCCATGGCTGCTGCTGGGCTTGCTCCTCGGCGGGACCTGCCTTGCCCCGTGGTATGCCGCTCAGTGGGGCCGGTACGGGATGGAGTTCGTGCAGAGCCACCTGGGGATCCATGTCCTCGGCCGCGCTGCAAGCGCCATGGACGGCCACCAGGGGGGGCCCTGGTTCTACCTGATCCAGCTCGCCGCGCAGAATCACCCCTGGTTTCTCGTGCTGGTGGCGGCCATCCCCTACGCCTGGCGTCACCGGGAGGCGCGCGCCATCCGCCTTTCGGCCTGCTGGGGCGGGGGCGTCCTGGTGGCCTTCTCCATGGCCGCCACCAAGCTTCCGTGGTACGTGGTGCCGATGTACCCCGGCTTGGCGCTGATGGTCGGCGCCTACCTCGACCACCTCATGGCCCGCAAGGCGCCGGCTGTTGGCCTCGGCAGGGCCTGGCAGGTCCTCGGCGCCCTCCTCCTGGTCGGGGGCATCCCTTACCTCATCCTCTCGCCGACGCCGGGAGACCGGGGCTACGTCATCGGCGTCGCCGTGCTTGGACTGGGGGTGATCCTAGGGGGCCGGCTGCTCTCAGGCCCCCGTCACCGGCAAGGCCCCTGGGTGGTCGCGGCGAGCGCCTATCTCGGCCTGCTTGGGCTCATTCCGGCCAACATCCAGTGGGAGACCCGCTTCTCGCCGGACCTGCGTCCGTTCGCCGCGGTGGCCGCCGAGCAGGTCCCTGCCGCGCGCGGGATCAATTACCTGGGCGCCACGACGCGCCCCTCGTTCGTCTACTACCTGGATCGGCCCGAGCGGCTCGTGACGGCCGACGTGCTGGCCGCCGCCTGGGGCCCAGGCGAGACGGCCTTGCTGAGCGCGGAGGAGTGGGCGGCGATCGGGCCTCGGCTCGCTGGCGCGCGGCTCAGCGCCTCTGCGAGCGGCATGGTGTTCGTCACCGCCCCGCTCCGGCTTCATTAACCGACGAAGCTTGAAGCGTGCTCGGCGATTCGCGCCGAGGCCCCCGGCGTGCCCATTCTGATTCGGCCGTTCTCGCGGATCCGCGCGAGCCGGTCGGGATCCCCCAGGACCTCCCATAGCATGCCTGCGATCGCCCCGGGATCCGCCGGACACAGCACCACCGACTCCCCGAGCAGGCGGGTCTGGGCCTCGGCGAAGGCCGGGTTGAACTGAGGCCCGTTCCCCGGGAAGGTGAGGACCGGCAGCCCCATTCCGACGCACTGCTCGTTGGCGGTGCCCGCCATCCCGATGACCGCCTCGACCCGGTGGATCCAGTCCCCGAAACGATTACGGCAGAGCTGGATCCGGACGCCGTCCGGGCCGGCTATCGCTTCCACGTCGCCCTCGAGGACCCATCCCTGGTCGGCGAGTTCGACGGCCAGCCGAACCACGTCGAGGCTCTCGGCGATCGCCGCGAAGAAGTCGACCTTGCGCCCTTCGGGTGCCGAGCGCGCCACGGCCCGACAGGCCAGGGCCAGGGCGCCCATGTTGGCGTACGCCTCGTCACGGCTGCCCGGCAGGATGCCGATGGCCACGGCTCCAGGCCGCAGCGGGAGGGGGCGCGACGTGGGTTGCAGCTCGTCCATCATGGGGTTGCCCAGGTCGTGAGCGAGGAAGCCGCGCGCGACGAGGTTGCTCGCAGTCACCCCGTCGCGCGCATAGACGGCGCGACAGCGCGGGTGACGGATGAACCAGCGCTCGAAGAGACCGTAGCTGCCGAAGCGGCCCCCGAGGTAGTGATCGGACTTGGCGCAGCCGACGAAGACAAAGGGCGCACCGGTGAGCCAGGCGAAGTAAAGGGGCACCACGTCGCCCACGGCGACGACCAGATCCACCTCCGAGCGCAGGGCGCGCACGGCGAGGATCTGGCGGATCGTCAGGCCCGCGAGTCCGTGATAGAGGTCCCTGAATAGGGCCCGGGGGCTGCGGAGGATGAACCCCCCGGACGGCATGGACCGCGTGGGGCCGACGATGGCGGCTCCTGCGGCGCGCAGGGCGCTCCCCTCGCCCACGATCGGCATGGCCCAGAGCTCGGCCTTGGCCCTCGGCCAGCGCCTGGCGATGGTGCTCGCGATGCGATCCTCGCCGAAACCGTTGCTCACGAAGAGGATCCGCTTGATCTCGCGCCGGGGCTCGGGCTTGAAGCGGCGCATGGCCACGAGCATCCCGAGCATGCCGAAGAAGAGGATGCTGTTGCGGCCCTCGGTGAAGATGAAGTCGAAGAAGCCGACCACCAGGTAACCGACGATGCTGCAGCCCAGGATGGCCACGTGAGCGTGCCACGGGGTCTTTCGGGTATCGATCGTCGCCTTGACGGCCAGCGAGATGAAGACGCCCAGCAGAACGACCAGCACGACCAGGCCGAACTCGGCCCCGATCATGAGGTACATGTTGTGAGCGTGCGGCATCTTCTCGAGGATCGACGGATCCTCGAACTTCGGGTAGACCAGGGGCCACGTGCCGGGGCCCCAGCCGGTCAGCGGCCGCTCGCGGATCATGGCCAGCGCGCTCTTCCAGACCAGGACCCGGTGGTGGTTGCTTGCGAAGTCCGTCTGGGCGAGCGTCTGAAGGCGCGGCATCACCATCGGCCAGAAGGCCATCATGGCCGCCGAGACCCCGCCCACCAGCGTGACGAGTATCCGCCGATCGACCAGGATGCCGATCAAGAAGAAGGTCGCCACCGTCCCGATCCAGCCCGATCGGGAGCTGGTCAGCACCTGGCAGACCATGATGACGAGGAGGCCGAGCCCCACGACGATGCGCTCCTTGCGACGGCGCTGGAACATGAGCATCATCCCGATCCCGCTGGCCAGGATCAGGTAAGCCGAGAGGATGTTCGGGTGGTAGAAGATGGAGGCGGCGCGGTGGTCCCAGGTGCCGAGCTGGATGTTGAGCAGCGGCGACTGGTAGGTGAAGAAGACCTTGGAGTAGACCAGGCCGATCCCGACGAGCGCCCAGAAGACCGTCGTCCAGAAGATGTTGCGGCAGAGGCTCCAGACCCGCTGCGGGGAGTCGAGCATGAGCCCCACGACCCAGATGAGGGTGAAGTAGGCCCCGAAGAGCAGGATCGCAACGGCGCTCATGCCCGGCGAGACGCTGGTGGCCGCCGATATGGCCACCAGCGCCATGAGCAGCGACCAGCTCTTGGCAGGGATCGGAACCTCGATGCGAACCTTGCGCCAGCCGAAGTAGGTGCCCAGACCCAGCACGATGAGCGCGCTCAGGACAGAGGCGAGCGGGAGCAGGAAGAAGGCCGCTTGCAAGAGGACCCAGGCCGCCCTGGGTACCGCGGAAGGCCCCCGGGTGTCACGAAGCGGGATCCGCCGCTCGGCGACGCGCTCGATGCTCACCTCGTCGCACTCAGGGCGGCGCGGGCCGCAGGCAGGCACATCAGGAAGGCGCGCTCGCGATCGCTGAGGATCAGACCCCGGCGCTCCTTGCGGGCAAGGGTTCTCGCGCGCCAGCCGATCTCGAGCCGCAAGGCGAAGCGCACCGGGCCGACGGCCCATGGGTAGTGCTTTCGCGCGAGGGTGAGGGACCCGCGGTAGCCCTCGGCCATGGCCCGGGCCCGCACCGAGAGGTCGGTTCTCGTCGAGACGCCCTCGTGGTGCTGGACCCGAACACCGCGCAGGCAGATAATGCCCCAGCCCGCCTTCGCCAGGCGCCAGGAGAGGTCCAGGTCCTCGTTGTAGAAGAAGAAGCCCTCGTCCAGCCAGCCGATGCCGTCGAGGGCGTCTCGCCGCAAGAGCAGGCAGGTGCCGGGCGCGAAGGAAAGCCGGACCGCCTCCTCGCCTAGCAGGCCCCGCCACCCGAGGCGAGGTCCCTGGGCGCGGCCGTCCGGCCAGCACATGACCGGCGTGACGGCGCCCACGCGCGGGTGCGCGTCGGCGTAGGCCACCATGGCCTCGAGGCTAGAGGCAGAGAGGGTCACGTCGTTGTTGAGCAGCAGCACGTAGCGGCTCTCGACGGCCCGTCCTCCACGGTTGCACGCCTTGGCGAACCCCTGGTTCTCCTCGTTCTCGATGACCAGGGCGTCGGGGAAGGCGCGTCGGACCAGCTCCACGCTTCGATCGCCCGAAGCGTTGTCCACCATGATGGGCCGCGTGCTCAGGGGGCCCGCCGCGGCGCCAAGGGCCGACAGGCAGGACTCGAGCACGCCCTCCCCGTTGAGGTTGGGAATCACGACGGCAACGTCAAGCATAAGTGCTTCCAGTCTACTGCATTCGAGGTCGCACGCTCAAGGGACAAAGGGCCGCAGCGCGGAAGTTTCGAGCAGGCCCCGGGCCGCAGCGTGGTATACTCGTTTGCCATGAGCACCTACCTCGCCCTCTATCGCAAGTGGCGCCCCAGGAATTTCGCCGGCCTGGTAGGCCAGGAGCATGTCGCTCGCACGCTTTCCAACGCCATCACCGGCAACAAGCTCGCCCACGCCTACCTCTTCACCGGGCCGCGCGGGACGGGCAAGACCTCGAGCGCCCGCATCTTCGCCAAGAGCCTCAACTGCGCCGAGGGGCCGACCGTCACCCCGTGCGAGCGCTGCGCGGCGTGCGAGGGCATCTCCCGGGGCAACTTCCCCGACGTCATCGAGATCGACGCGGCCTCCAACCGCGGCGTCGACGACGCCCGCGACCTGCGGGACCGGGTGCGCTTCGCCCCGACCCAGGGGCGCTACAAGGTCTTCATCATCGACGAAGTCCACATGCTCACCAACGAGGCGTTCAACGCCTTGCTCAAGACCATCGAGGAGCCCCCCCCCAACCTGGTCTTCGTGCTCGCGACCACCGACGTCCACAAGGTCCTGCCCACCATCATCAGCCGGTGCCAGCGCTTCGACTTCCAGCGGATCGCCTTCAAGCCGCTGGTCGACCACCTCGGCTACGTCGCCCTCGAGGAGGGCCTCCAGGTGGATCCCGCCGGAATCGCCGCGATCGCCAAGCGCGCCGACGGCGGCCTGCGCGACGCGCTGAGCATGCTCGACCAGGTCCGGGCCTGCGCGCCGGGGACCGCGATCAGCGCCGAGGACGTCTTCAACGCGCTCGGCCTCGTCTCGAACGAGGCGCTCACCGAGGTGGCGCGCGCGATCGCGGAAACCCGGGTGGTCGATGCCATCGCGGGCGTTCATGCCCTGCTCGCCAAGGGCTACGACCACCACGCGGTCCTCCGGGAGCTGGTCGAGACCTTCCGCCACCTGATGCTCGTCGGCCTCGCGCCCGATCGCGCCGGGGCCTTCGAGCTGCCCGAGACCCAGCTCGAGGCGCTCGGGGCGATCGCCGCCCGCTTCTCTAGTCCCGAGCTGCTGTACGCCCTCGAGGTCCTGCGCGAGACCGAGGACCTCCTCAAGGGCTCCAACCAGATGACCATCTGGCTCGAGATGGCGATGATGCGCCTGTGCGAGCGGGCCGACATCCCCTCGTTCGCGAACCTGACCCGCCGGATCGAGGCCCTCGAGGAGCGCCTCGCCAACGCGCCCGCCTCCCAGGGCAGGCCCGGTCCAGCGCGATCACCCTACGCGGCGCCCGTTCAGGCCGCCCCTGTCCAGAGCGCACCTCCTCCGGCACCGATAGCGCCGGCGGCGCCTCCGGCCGAAGCACCTGCTGCTCCGGCCGGACCGGCACCGGGCGCGGGCCTTCCCTTTCCGAGCGCGCAGCCGGGCGCGGACGACGTGCACGCGGCGTTCCTCGCGGCCCTCGCGCGGGTGCACCGCAGCACCCACAGCCTGCTCGAGCAGCACGCGCTCCACGTGAGACGCGACGCGGACGTTGTCGCGATCGCCATCAAGGCCACCATGCGCACCTTCTTCGACAAGGCCGACCGCAAGGCCTATCTCGACAAGGCCGCCGCCCAGGCATTCGGGGATACGGTTCGAACGGCGCTGTCGTTCGAGCAGGGGGATAGCCCCCGCCCTAGTTCGGCCGGCGCCCCGCAAGCGCCGGCCACCCTCTCACCCCCGGAAACGCCCCCCGTCTCGCCTGCGCCCACCCTCGAACAGCCACCGGAGGCCGGGCCTCCGGTGGCCACACCGGCCCCCGACGAGGCCCCTCCCGTCGCGCTCACCGAGGACGTGGCGCCCCCTCTTGCGAAGCCTCAGGATCCCAGCCCGGCGGCGGCCCCCGCGCAGGAGCCGCCCGCCCCGAAGGCGGAGCCGCGAGGCGCCGGATCGAGCGGTCCTTCGCCGGAAAGGGCGAGCGATCTCGTGAGCCGCACCGCGGACATCTTCAACGGCAAGGTCATCGAACCGACGATCTAGAGGTGCACGATGCGTGACCGCATATCCGAGCTCATCGCGTGGGCGCGGCGCCACCAGAGGCGCCTTGTGCCGCTGGCTGCTTCCGGCCTGGCAGCTGCGCTCGTCGTCGTCCAGTTCAGCCCCCCAAGCAAGCCGGGCTCACCCCCGCGCCAGGTCACCATTCCGAGCGGCAGCTCGCTGGCTGGCGCCGGCGAGGCCCTCGAAGCAAAGCGCATCGTGCGCAATCGCTTCGCCCTCTCGCTGCTCGGGCGCCTGACGGGCACCAGCGACAAGATCCAGCCGGGAACCTATGCCCTCTCGCCCGGCCTGAGCCCCTTCCAGGTGCTCGAGTGCCTGGTCGAGGGACGCGGGCGCCAGGAGCGCCTCACCGTCCCGGAGGGCTTCTCCGCAGGGCGCATCGCCAGGCTGATCGATCAGCGCTCGGCCGGTGACAGCCGGCGCTTCTTGGCCCTGGTCGCCAAGCCCGAGGCTTTCGAGGCGAAGTACCCCTGGCTGAAAGACGTCGGCACCTCCCTCGAAGGCTACCTCTTTCCCGACACCTACCTCTACGAAGGGGACCGCCTCGACGAGCGCCGCCTGATCGACCAGATGCTGGCACGCTTCGAGGCCGTGATCCTCGCGGACTACCGCACCGAAGCGCACCCGATCCTGCCGCTCACCGAGGCGCTGACCCTGGCCTCGATCGTCGAGCTCGAGGCCGCGCGCCCCGAGGAGCGAGCGCTCATCTCGGGGGTCTTCCACAACCGCCTCGCGCGAAGGATGCGCCTGGGCTCGGATCCCACCGTCGAGTACGCGCTCGGTCGGCACCAGGGGAACCGCGGCCTCAGCTTCAAGGACGTGAGGATCGACAGCCCCTACAACACCTACCGGTACGCCGGCCTGCCGCCCGGGCCCATCGCCAACCCGGGGCGCGAGAGCTTTCGCGCCGCGCTGCATCCCGAGAAGACGCCATACCTCTACTTCGTCGCCAAGGGCGACCGCGGCCATGCCTTCACGCGATCCTACGCGGATCACCTTGCGGCTCAGCGCCGCTACAGGCCATGAGCGAGGCACCGGGGCGCGCCACCGATGCTTTGCGCGGGCTCGCCGGAATGGTAGAATCTACGCTCATGAGCACCCGTACGAACTTACTTCGACCGGACCTGTGGGTCGGATCCGTCACCGAGATCTCGGCGACGGATCTCAAGGACCGCGGGATCCGAGGCCTGATTCTCGATCTCGACGAGACGCTGGTCTCGGCCTTCGAGCATACCCCCCCGCCCGAGATTCACGCCTGGGTCCAGGAGATGAAGGCCTCCTTCTCCCTGTACATCCTCTCAAACAACCCGAGCGCCAAGCGCGTGCAGGTCGTCGCCGATCGGCTCGAGATCCCATGCGCATGCCGGGCCGCAAAGCCACGCCGCAAGGGCTTCCGGGCGGCCCTGGCCGAAATGGGCATCCGAGCGGATCAGGCCGCCATCATCGGCGACCAGCTCTTCACCGACATCCTCGGCGGCAACCGCCTTGGCGCCATGACCATCCTCGCCACCCCCATCGCCCCCGAGCACAAGCCCTTGCGCAAGCTCATGCGCCTGGTCGAGGGGATGTTCATCCGCGAGGCCGACACCATCCGTGAGAAGTTGCACCCCGACCACCTGAAGGAGACCCCGTGACCGAAACGCTGATTGCCGCCCCCAAGTTGCCCGCCGTCGACCTGGGCGCGCCGCCCGAGCTCGGTATCGTCCTGGGGTCCGGCATCGTGGTCCTCGAGGACCTCGAGGACCAGATCGACATCCCCTACGACCGGATCGAGGGCCTCCCCGAGATCACCGTCGCCGGCCACGCGGGCGTGCTCACCATCGGCACCATCCCCGGCGGGGCGCGCGTGGCCATCGCCCGCGGCCGCTTCCACCTCTACGAGGGGCACTCCGTCGATGCCGCGACCAGCATCGTGCGCCTGTACGAGGCCATGGGGATCCGCAAGATCATCCTCACCAACGCCGCGGGCGGCCTCTGCGGCGACTGGCTGCCCGGCGATCTCATGCTGATCAGGGACCAGGTGAGCCTGCTCGACGGCTTCCAGGCCGGAATGAGCGCCCGTACCGTCCCCTCGTTCGGCGCCACCCCGGCCTACGACCCCGAGTGGACGGCCAAGATGGCCGCCTGGGGCAAGACGCAGGCCTTCAACCTGCGCGAGGGGGTCTACGCGGGCCTTCTGGGCCCCAACTACGAGACCCCGGCGGAGATCCTCTGGCTGCAGCGCATCGGCACCCAGGCCGTCGGCATGTCCACCGTGCTCGAGGCCGCCTACGCCAGCTCGCGCGGCATCCGGGTGCTCGGGATCTCCTGCATCACCAACATCGCCGTGACGGCCGAGGCCCAGGCGGCCACCTCGCACGGCGAGGTCGTCGACGTCGCCAAGATGGCCTCCGAGGCGATGAACCTCGCGCTGCGGGCGGCCTGCACCCTCGCCTAGATGAGCGACCGACCACGTCCTCGCCCCGGTCGGCCCTCTCAAACCGGGCCGACCGGGGGTGACCCGCGCAGCGCGCTCTCCAAGCGTCGAGCCCCCGAGGCGAAGCGTCACAAGCGCCCCTTGACCTGGAAGGACCGCGCCGCCTTCGTCGGCTGGCAGGTCCTCTTCCTCGCGCTGGGCTCGGGGGTGGGGCTGGGGCTGAGCATGTCTCGCCTGCCGGACGTGAAGTCGCTCGAGGGCTGGGTCCCCACCGAGTCGACCCGGATCTACGACGCCAAGGGGCACCTGCTCGCCAACGTCCACGGCGAGGAGAACCGGGAGGTCGTCCCCCTCGGCGACATCCCCCGCCACCTTCAGGAGGCGGTCATCGCGGTCGAGGACGACCACTTCTACCGCCACCACGGCGTCAACCTCAAGGGGATCGCCCGCGCGGCCCTCACCGACCTGGCCGAAGGGCGCAAGGCGGAGGGCGCGAGCACCATCACCCAGCAGCTCGCCAAGAACCTCTTCCTCACCAACAACAAGAGCTGGTCCCGCAAGATCGCCGACGCCTGGCTCGCCATCCAGATCGAGCACCGCTACTCGAAGCCGCAGATCCTGGAGATGTACCTCAACCAGGTCTACTGGGGCCACAACTGCTACGGCATCCAGGCAGCCGCCCAGAACTACTTCGGCAAGAAGACCAAGGATCTCACGCTCGCTGAGAGCGCGCAGCTCGCGTTCCTGCTGCGCGGGCCCGAGCGCTTCTCGCCCTACAAGGACGCCGCACTCGCCAAGCGCGGCCAGCGGGTGGCCCTGCTGCGCATGGTCCGCGCCGGCTTCATCACCCAGGCCCAGGCCGACGCCGCCACGTCGGTCCCGCTCAAGTACCCCGGGGCGCAGAACTTCGCCTACAAGGCCCCCTACTTCACCAGCTACCTGCTCAACCAGCTCATCAACCGCTACGGCAGCGACGTGGTCATGCGCGGCGGGCTGCGGATCCGCGCGACCATCGACTGGGAAATCCAGCAGAAGGCCGAGCAATTGCTGGCCCAGACCGTCGCCACCCATGGCAAGCGAATGAACTTCAGCCAGGGCGCGATCGTCGCCATCGATCCCCGGACGGGCTACATCCGGGCCATGGTCGGGGGGGTCAGTTACGCCAGGTCCAAGTTCAACCGCGTGGTCCAGGCCCATCGGCAGCCGGGCTCCTCCTTCAAGCCCTTCGTCTACCTCACGGCCTTCGAGCGCAACTACTCGCCCGCGACCCCGTTCAACGACGCCAAGGTCTCGTACGACGCCGGCAACGGCAAGCTCTGGACCCCGGAGAACTACGGCAACGCCAGCGGCGGCACCATGACCCTTCGCAAGGCGCTGGAGCAGTCCAACAACGTCATCGCCGTCAAACTGCTCGACCGGATCGGGATCGACCCGGTGATCGAGAACGCACACCGGCTCGGCATCCAGAGCCCGCTCGGCGCGAACCTCTCGCTTGCGCTCGGCAGCTCCGAGGTCACCCCCCTGGAGCTCGCGAGCGCCTTTTCGGTCTTCGCCGCCGACGGGATGAGGTGCGAGCCCCAGGCCTACAGCATCGTCGAGGACCGAGCAGGCACGGTGGTCGAGCGCAACGACCCGAAGCCGCGCCGGGTCTTCGAGGCGGATCCCATCCGGGTGCTCAACGACGTCATGATGGGGGTCGTGCGCTACGGCACGGGGGCCGCCGCCAACATCGACCGGCCGGCCGCCGGCAAGACCGGCACCACCTCGGACCACCGCGACGCGTGGTTCGTGGGCTACACCCCGGACCTGGTGACGCTGGTCTGGCTAGGCAACGACGACAATGCCCGGATGAACGGCACCACGGGAGGCGCGGTCTGCGCGCCGCTCTGGAAGCAGCTGATGCAGGTGGCGCTCGCCAAGACGCCCGCGACCCCCTTCCCCTTGCTCGAGAAGCACCAGGTCGCCTCCACACGCTCGCTCAGCGCGGCCCCCGCGAGCCCCTCCAGCGCGTTCTTCATCCCGGGCAGCGACGCCGATCCCGCCAAGAGGCGTGCCACCCCCCGGCCCTCCCCCACCCCCGACCCCGATAGCTTGCCGGCATTCGAGGCGACGGAGAGCGCTCCTGGCGATGGCGACCATGGCCAGGACTCGCTGGGGCTGTAATACTCCGAAGCACGAGGAGGAGCCGTGAAGAACTACTGGTACATCGCCACGCCTTCCGACGCGCTCAAGAAGCAGCCCATCGCCCGGATGATCGACGGGGTGCCCCTCGTGGTCTTCCGGGCCGAGGACGGTCGCGCGGCCGCCCTGGCCGATCGCTGCTCCCACCGCAACGTTCAGCTCTCCCGCGGCAGGATCGAGGATGGCTGCCTGAGCTGCCCCTATCACGGCTGGGCGTTCGACGCAGCGGGGCAGTGCGTCAAGATCCCCTCGCTGTGCGAGGGCGACCCCATCCCCGCGAAGAGCGCCATTCGCGCCTTCCCGGTCATCGAGCAGCAGGGCTACGTCTGGGTCTTCGTTGGCGACGGGGACCCCGAAGCGGCGCGCCCTTTCCACCTTCCCCACATGGAGGAGGCCGGCTGGGCCTGGACGCGCCTGGAGGCGACGATCGCCAACAGCGCGGCCAACCTCGTCGAGAACTTCATCGACTGCCCCCACACCGGCTTCATCCATCGCGGCCTCTTCCGCACCGCGCCGGACCATGCGGCCGAGACCGTGGTCCGCACCCGCGCCGACGGGGTGGACATCGACATCGACGAGGAGGCCAAGTCCAGAAGCCTGCTCGGGCGCCTGGTGCTGAAAGCCGGCGAGAAGGTCGCCCACGTGGACTCCTTCCACATGCCCTTCATCGTCTCGGTGCGCTACGCCTTCGGCGATCGCCGGGAGGTCGTCGGCTACCAGATCTGCACCCCGGTCTCGGACCTCGAGACGCGGGTCCACGTCCACGTCACCTGGCGCCTGGGCGCCTGGGCCCCTCTCATCGCGCCGATCGTGAGGGTCATGGGCCGCAAGGTGCTCGCCCAGGACCGCTGGATCCTCGAGAACCAGGGCCAGCAGATCCGGCGCTTCGGCGAGGACTTCTGCTCGTCGCAGGCGGACACCGCCAACCTCTGGATCCGCAACCTCCGCAACCGGGTGCTGCGCGGCGAGGATCCGATGAGCGATCGGGAGAAGCGGGTACGCTTCAGGCTATGACGATCGGCGGTAGCGCTTGATCCCCGCCGATAGCAGCTCGCCGGCGGCGGTGAACGTCGCGTCGGGCATCCCCATCGCACGCTTGGTGAGCACGTCGCGATCGAGCACGCTGCTCACCCCCTGCAGGCGCGCCACCCCCGAGAAGCCCAGATCCCGCAGGAAGTAGACGGCGCTCGAGGGGATGGGGAAGTCCGAGCCGTGCAGCAGGCGCCCCTCGTAGCGATCCACCCTGAAGCGCCGGACCTGCTTGTAGCGCACCAGCGAGCAGAAGGCCGACGTGTCGCCGTACGCGTGGTCGTAGCGCTCGAGAAGGCGCAGGAACTCGCGCGAGTAATCGTAGCCGGGATGGACGAAGGACCCGGTCCCGCAGTGGCTGAAGACGACGGGGATCCCCCGCTGGAGAAGGGGCTCGTAGAGCGCCGGATCGCCGAGGCGCTGCTCCATCTCGGGAAAAGTGTGCTCGCATCCCGTGTGGACGATGACGGGCAGCTCGAGCTCCTTGATGAGGTCCATCACGCGCGCGTGGCGCACGGGGCTCAGCGTGAACTTCTGAAGGGGCCCCAGCCACTTGATCGCGACGGCCCGGGGGCCCCAGCGCTCGAGCTCGGCGACGGCGTCGTGCCGGTCGGGGTTGACCGAGATGACCGGGAGCAGCTTGGGACTCAGGCGGCAGGCCTCGAAGAGGTGGGAGTTGGGGACCACCAGGTGGCTGCGGCGCTGATCCAGCGCGCCGTGGGCGTCATACACCCCGTCCATCGCAAAGAGGCAGGCGTAATCGAGCTCGCGCGACTGATCGATCGCGCAGGCCATGAATTCCGCGTAGGCGGCATCCTCGCGCCCCGAAGCAGCGCTCGCGCGCATCCCGGTCAGGACCATCATCGCCTGGAAGGTGAGCGAGCGGCGCATGCGCGCGGAGACGGCGCAGCCGGTGTGGCCCGCTCCCAGCCCCGCGAGGTGGGTGTGAATGTCGATCCGCATGACCATTGCCCCATGCTAGCAGAACACCGCCCGGGCCTGGGGCCCGGGCGGTGCGAAAGGAATCGATCAGCGCTGCTTCAGCTCGTCGATGAGCTTGCTCTGGTTCTCGACGGTCTGCTGGAGATGGCTCAGCACCCCGACCACCTGGTTGAGGCGGGTCTCCAGGGCGTCCTTCTCGTCGCGCAGGGCCAGGTAGGAATCGAGGAGCTTGGTCAGGTCGTTGGTCGGCGGGGCGCTCGTGACCTCGGGCTCCTCCTCGGCGATGGCATCGAGGGAGGGGACGTTGTCCAGGTCCATGGTCCGGCGGATCGAGCGCAGCGAGCGCTCGGCCTCGCGAAGGTTCTTGATCTGCTGGAAGATCGCGGCGATCTCGGGGGTATCCTCGGGGATGCCGCCGTTCTTGAAGGCGTCGCGAACCCCCGCCCAGGGCGAGGTGGCGTCGTGGGACGAGGACTCCGTATCAAAGGCCATGATGATCCCTCCGGGAAACGCATGGGTAGGGTGCGGGCGATCCTATCCTACACGAGCCCCGCGAGTCGAAATGTGACGGGCGCACATGTCGACCACGGGGCTAGGGAGCGATGAGCGAGTAATCCACGTCCTCCACGACCGCATCGCCGGGGCTGACCCTGATGCCGCGCTGACGGCTGGTGAGCTCGGCGGTCGAAAACCACGAGTCGGCGGTGATGATCCTGAGCTGGCCCAGCTGCGCGCCGCGCGCCATGCTCGGCCGGCTGACGGCGAAGTAGGTGCCGGGCTCGACCCCGTCCTCGAAGCCGAGGTTGATGAGGACCCGGTTGTCCCGCATCCCGGTGATCTCGCCCCGCAAGGGGGAGCGGGCGCGCATGTAGCGCACGATCTCGCGGGCGAGGGCCGTGGTGTCGTTGCGCGTCCCCGAGAAGCGAATCTGCTTGGACACGTCTCCGACGCCCATGTCGTAGATGCGGCCGCTCAGCTCGAGGTCCCCGTCCTGGCCGACCGCGACGGTGCCGCCGAAGACGAGGTCGGCTCGGGTCAGCCGGCGCAGGCCAGGGATCGCGGCCTGCGGGTTGGACTCGGCGCCCTGGAGGGCGATCGGCCTGGTGAGGACGAAGCGTCGCGAGCTCTTGAACTCCTTCTCGAGCGCGTCCTGGAGCGGCTTGGCCTGCTCCTTGGGGCCGAGTGCGAGCGCGACCAGCTGAGGCTTGCTCGGCAGGGCCGCGGCGCTCGAGGCCGCCGCCAGGCACAGGACCATGGCGACAAGGAATGCTCTCATCGATCCCCCCCGCTGCGGCTGCTTGCGATCCGGCTCAGCTCGGCGATGGTCACGTCCATGCGCTCGTCGCGCCCGAGGGGCGTGGCGAGTCTCGCGCGACGCGCATCACCCGGGTCGATCGTCGCCGAGACCAGGGCGTCGTCGAAGTAGGGCGCCTTGACGAGCGCTTCTCCGGATGGAGCGATCGCCTCGGACCCTCCCCAGAAGCCGACCCCGTCCTCGAAGCCGACCCGGTTGGAGAAGACCACGTTCATGCCGTACAGCTGGGCGTATACCCGGTTCATCTGCTCGTATATCCGGGCGGAGTCGGGGCGATCGCCTCCGAACCCCCGCGCGGGCGAGGCCGCCACGCCGATCAGCAGATCGGCCCCGTCGGCGGCCATCACCCCCACCGTGGAGGGGTGCCAGAGGTCCTCGCAGATGAGGACGGCCGTGCGGCCCAGGGGACCGTCGAAGGCCCTCAGCCTCCGGCCGGGAGCGATGAAGCGCCCCTCCTCGAACATGCCGTAGGTGGGCAGGTAGACCTTGCGGTGCAGGTGGATCAGCTCGCCGTTCGAGAAGTAGCCCGAGGCGATGTGGTAACGGTCGCCCTGGGCGCGTTCGATGAAGCCGCACACCAGGTCGATCCGCTTGGAGGCGCGCCGGATGGCGTCGAGCTCGGGTGCGTCGGACGAGAGGGCGACCTCAGCGACCAGGTCCTTGACGAAGTAGCCGGTCAGCGACAGCTCGGGAAAGACGACGAGGCGCGAGCCGCTCTCGATCGCCCGCTCGCAGAGGTGCAGGTGGGCGTCGAGATTGGCCGATACCCCGCCGAGGACCGGGGCGAACTGGGCGATGGAAACCTGGTACGAGGGCATGGTCACTCCGCGCCGAGGTGCTGGCGGCCGTTCTGGATGGTCGAGAGGGCGCGGGCGATCTTGGCCTCGAGCTCCCCGAGGACTTCGTCCGCGTAGCGATCGGCGCCCGCCTGCTGGGCCTGGATGTCGCGGGCGCTCTCGGCCTTCACGCGCTCGGCCTCGGCCTCGGCCGCAGCGACGATCTCGCTCTGGTCGAGCAGGGTTGAGGCGGTCTGGCGCGCCTCGACCATGATTTCCTCGGCCCGGCGATGCGCCTCGCTGAGCAGCTCGTCGCGCTGGCTCAGGAGGGCCTCCGCCTGCTCGATCTCCTTGGGCAGGGCGGCGCGCAGCTCGACCAGCAGATCGAGCAGGCGCTCCTCATCGACGACGGCGCGCGAGGAGAAGGGGACCTTGATGCTCTTGATGACGAGCTCTTCGATGGAGAAGAGCAGGTTCTCTAGCTGGGAGATAGGACATTCCTCCTCGTGGCGTCCCCGGTGACGGGGACGAACTTGGCGCGCAGGCACGCGGCGACGTGATCAGGCACCATCCCGGTCGTCGGACCGCCCAGAGAGGCGATCTCGCGGACCGTGCTCGACGACAGGAACAGGTACTCGGACGAGGTCATGAGGAAGACGGTCTCGAGCGCGGGGTTGAGCTTCTTGTTGGCCAGGGCGATCCGCAGCTCGGCGTCGAAGTCCGACACGGCCCTCAGCCCGCGAATCAGGATGTTCGCGCCCTTGAGCTTGGCATAGTCGGCCGTCAGGCCGCTGAAGCTCTCGACCTTGACGCGGGGCATGTCGCGGGTGACTTCGCGGATCATCTCGACCCGCTCCTCGAAGGTGAAGATGCAGTTCTTGGTGCTGTTGGCGAGTACCGCCACGATGACCTCGTCGAACATGCGGCTCGCGCGGTCCAGCACGTCCAGGTGACCGTTGGTAATCGGGTCGAAGGACCCGGGATAGATCGCAAGCGACACGTCGCCCTCCGGTGGAACGGCGGTGCATGACCCACGGTAACCGCCTTCGAGAACCGCCCTAATTCTAGCCTGTCTCAATGCGCCTCGCAAGGCGCGGCCCGCGCATGAAGCAAACAAGAGCCCCGATCCGGAAGGGATCGGGGCTCTGAGGGAGAGGAGCGACTAGCGCTTGAGCTTCATCTTGCGCAGGCGGACCGACTGGGGGGTGATCTCCACCAGCTCGTCGTCGCCGATGTACTCCATCGCTCGCTCGAGGCTCATCTCGATGGGCGGGGTGAGGCGCACCAGCTCCTCGCCGCCGGCCGCGCGCATGTTGGTGATCTTCTTGGCCTTGCACACGTTGATCTCGAGGTCGGTGGGGCGGTTGTGCTCGCCGACGATCATGCCGCTGTAGACCTTGGTCTGGGGCTTGATGAAGAAGGCGCCGCGGTCCTCCATGTTCTGGATCGCGTAGTAGGTGGCCTCGCCCTCCTCGTGGGCGATCAGCACGCCGTTGCGCTGGGCGCCCATCTCGCCGACGAAGGGCTGGTAGTCGAAGAACGAGTGGTTCATGATGCCCTCGCCCTTGGTCATGCGGATGAACTCGCTGCGGAAGCCGATCAGGCCGCGCGCCGGCACCAGGAACTCGACGATGGTGCGGCCGCTCTCGTTGGCCATCTTCTGCATCTCGCCGCGCCGCGAGCCGATGGCCTGGATGCAGGCGCCGCCCGCCCATTCGGGGACGTCGAGCACCAGGGTCTCGAAGGGCTCGTAGGTCGCGCCGTCGATCTCGCGCAGGATGACCTTGGGCTTGGAGATCTGGAACTCGTAGCCCTCGCGCCGCATGGTCTCGACCAGGATGCCGAGGTGCAGCTCGCCGCGGCCGCTGACCAGGAAGGCGTCGGTGCTCTCGGTGTCATCGACGCGCAGCGAGACGTTGCTCTCGAGCTCCTTGTCGAGGCGCCCGCGGATCTGGCGGGTGGTGACGTACTTGCCCTCGCGGCCGGCGAACGGGCTGTCGTTGACCGAGAAGGTCATCTGCAGGGTGGGCTCGTCGACGCGGATCAAGGGCAGGGGATTGGGGTTGGCGGCATCCGCCACGGTCTCCCCGATGTTGGCATCGGGGAAGCCTGCGATGGCGACGATGTCACCGGCCGAGGCCTGGTCGACCTCGACACGCTTGAGGCCGCTGAACGTGAAGAGCTTGGAGACCTTGCCCTTGGTCACGGTGCCGTCGGCGCGCATCAGGACGCACTGCTCGCTGGCGTGAATCACGCCGTTGTGGACGCGACCCACGATGATGCGGCCCAGGTACTCCGAGTAGTCCAGGGTGGTCACCTGGAGCTGGAGGGGCTTGGTCGCGTCGCCCAGAGGGGCGGGGATGTGCTTGAGGATGGCGTCGAACAGGGGACGAAGGTCGCTCGATTCGTCCTCGAGGGCGTCCTTGGCGTAGCCACCGATGCCCGAGGCGAAGACCACCGGGAACTCGATCTGGTCGTCGTCGGCGCCCAGGTCGATGAACAGGTCGAGCACCAGGTCGATGACCTCGGTGGGGCGAGCACCGGGGCGGTCGATCTTGTTGATGACGACCACGGGCTTCAGGCCCTGCTCGAGCGCCTTGCGCAGCACGAAGCGGGTCTGGGGCATGGGGCCCTCGAAGGCGTCCACGATGAGCAGACAGCCGTCCACCATGCCGAGGACGCGCTCCACCTCGCCACCGAAGTCGGCGTGGCCAGGGGTGTCGAGGATGTTGATCTTGTAGCCGTGGTACTCGACGGCGGTGTTCTTGGCGAGGATGGTGATGCCACGCTCGCGCTCCAGGTCATTGGAATCCATGACGCAGTCCACCACGACCTCGTGCGCCTTGAAGACGCCGGATTGGCGCAGCAGGCCGTCCACGAGGGTGGTCTTGCCATGGTCGACGTGCGCGATGATGGCGACGTTGCGGATTTTCTCGTTCAAAAAATGCTCCTCAGTGCCCTGAGCATCAAGCGTTAGGGGCATAACATAGTTGGGGAGGTCCATGATACCGAACTTTGGCCCCCCACGTCAAAAGGGGAGCAGGCGTTTGGGGCGTTTACCCCCGGCTGCTCCCATGTTAAGATTTTTAATCCCACGCGTCGTTTCCTGTGAGGGCCTTCGTGAAACGCTGGACGATCGGCAAAGCCTACTTCTTCGCCGTCACCGTGCTCGGGCTCGGCCTCGCGGCCTGGATGCTCGCTGACGCCTCGCAGTACGCGCAGCTCGCGCACCCCATGTTTTTGGCCTTTGCGCTGTTGGGGGTGGCCACCGAGCTTGTGGGCTTCCCGCTGCCCCGCGGCGGCCGGGTGACGGCGAGCTTCGCCTTCCTCTTCGCGTCGCTCTTGATGCAGGGCCTCTTCCCGACCATCGTGGTGATCGCCCTCATCGCGGTGGCCTCCAACCTCGTGGTCCAGCGCCGCCACTGGAGCCTGGCCCTCTTCAACCTCGCCCAGTACACCCTCTCCTACGGAGCCGCCCACCTGGCGCTCGTGCTCGGGGGGTACGAGGCCAGCCGCGACTTGCTCTCGCCGCTGACCTTCGGGGTCCTCTTCGCCGCCACCCTCGCCCAGATCGCGGTCAACATCGCGCTGGTCAACGGCTACATCGCCCTCGAGAAGCAGGTCCCCCTCTGGCAGGTCCTCTGGGAGGACGACCGCTACGAGCTGCTCGCCACCCTGCTCTTGAGCCCGCTCTCGGTCACCATGGTCGTCCTCTACCAGCGCGCCGGCCTCATGGGCGCGGCGCTGCTCGTCGGCCCGTTGCTCGTCACTGCGGTGCTCTGGGTGCTCTACCTCAAGGTCAGGCAATCACGCCGCGCCCTCGAGGTCGCCAACCAGGAGCTCGCCATCCTCAACCAGATCGCCCAGCGCATCAGCTCCCGGATCGACCTGGGGGAGAGCCTGGTGCTCATCGGCAACGAGATCAAGCGGGCGGTCCCGCACGACGCCTGCATGATTTTCCTGCTGGACCCGAGCAACCACCGCCTGGTCCGAGCGCGCACCCAGGCGATCGCCGTCGAGAAGACGCCCGACGCCCAGCTCGGCCAGGGGTTGATCGGCAAGGCCGCGCAGGGGGCTGCGATCGTGCGGCTCGACGCGCTGCAGGACCTGCTTTCGCCCGGCGAGGATCACCTTGCGAGCTACCACTCCGCGCTCATCGCACCCATCCTCGCCGAGGACAAGCGCCTCGGCGTCATCGCCCTTTTCAACCACGACGATCGGGCCTTCGACGCGCGCAGCGAGCGCCTGCTCGGGATCATCGCGAGCTACGCGGCGATCGCGATCCAGAATGCCCAGCTCTACCAGACCACCCAGCAGCTTGCCATCACCGACGGCCTGACGGCGGTCTACAACCGGCGCTACTTCCAGCGCCAGCTCGACAACGAGTTCCGCCGCGCCCCGCGCTTCGGTTACCCGATCGCGCTGATCCTGCTCGACGTCGATCACTTCAAGCAATTCAACGACACGCACGGGCACCTGCTCGGCGACCAGGTGCTGCGCTCGATGGCCCAGATCCTCAAGGAGAGCGTCCGCGAGACCGACGTGGTGGCGCGCTACGGCGGCGAGGAGTTCGCCGTCATCCTGCCCGAGACCACCCGCGACCACGCCCTCGAGGTGGCCGAGCGGATCCGCAAGAACGTGGCCCACCATACCTTCTGGGGCCGGGGCCAGACGCCGGTCCAGGTGACGGTCTCGATCGGGGTCGCCTCTCGCCTGGCCGCCGAGACGAGCGCCGAGGCCATGATCGAGCTCTCGGACCAGGCGCTCTACGAGGCCAAGCGCACGGGCCGCGATCGCATCTGCGTGGCCGGCAGCGCCGAGGACGGCGTCTTCCACCTCGCCCCGCCCCGTCCGGACGAGCAGGGCGCGGCCAAGCGCCGCGCCACGGGCCGTGCCAGGATCCCCCTCGACGCCGAGGCCTGGGGCGCGACGTTCGCCCTTGCTCTTCCCCCCCTCCTGCTGTGCCTGGAGAGCACCCTGAGCGCCCAGGGTCACAGCCTCGAGCCCGACGCCCAGGACCAGTGGCGCGATAGGCTCGGCCAGCTGCTCGAGACCCTTGCGCGTCAGGTCGCTCGCCCCGAGACGGTCGATCCCTCCGCCCTGCCGCAGCTCGGCCTCGAGGCGCCCGTCAGCCATCTCATCCAGCTGGGCATGACCCTGACCCAGAGCGAGCACCTCGTCCTCTCGCTCTGCCAGACGCTGGATCGGCACGTGCAGGAGGCGCCCTACTCCCCGCAGGCGAGGCTCCAGGTCCTCGCAGAGGTCGAGCGCTTCACCCACGCGCTCCAGCTCGAGGTCTCCCAGGTCTGGCATGCCTTCTACCAGCAGACCAACAGCCAGCTGCTGGCGATCCAGGCCCTCGAGGACCGCATCTCGGGCGCCCACGCGCTCGACGAACTGCTGCTCGAGGGGGTGAAGGTCGCCATGGAGGCGCTCGAGGCGCAGGCCGTGCTCCTGTTCATGCCCCAGCCCGGCCAGGACCACCTGCGCATGCGCGCCGCAAGCGGCCTCGACGAGATCGAGCGGGTCCAGTGGCTGATCCCGTGCGCCACCGGGCCGGTGGGCGAGGCAATGGCGACCATGCAACCTCGGATCCTACCGGGGGGGAGCGCGCTCGACGCCGAGGTCCTCACGGCCTTCTGCGCGCGCATCGATGCCCAGCAGGCGGCACTGTTTCCCCTGGTCCACCAGGGGGAGGCCCAGGGCGTCCTGCTGTGCCTCGGGGCATCGCCCGATCGCTTCGGCCCGTCCTCCCTGCGCCTCGGCCGGGGAATCGCCGGCCGCATGGCCGCTGCGATCGCCCGGATCCAGGCCCAGGACAGTCGCCAGGACACCTATCTCCAGGCCATCGTCGACATGGTGGAGGCGCTCGAAGCCAAGGACGGCTTCGCGACGGGCCACTCCGAGAACCTGGTCCGCTGCGCGACGGCCCTGGGCGAGGCCCTCGGCCTGGGGGCCGAGGACCTCGCCGTGCTCCACCAGGCCGCCTACCTCCACGATCTCGGCAAGATCGCCTTTCCCGAGGCCATCCTGGCCAAGCCGGGCCGGCTGACGCCCCAGGAGCGGACCCTGGTCGAGAGCCACCCCGAGATCGGCGCGCGGCTGATCGGCTCGATCGCCTCGCTCAGGTCGGTGGTCCCGATCGTGCGCCACCACCACGAGCACTGGAACGGAACCGGCTACCCGGACGGCCTCGCCGGCGAGGAGATCCCCCTGCTCGCCCGCATCCTGGCCGTGGCGGAGGCCTTCGAGGGCATGACCGCTCCCAAGCCGTACCGCCCTGCCTACGCCCCGCACGAGGCCCTCGCCGAGATGCGAAGCAGCGGTAACTTCGACCCGGCGGTGCTCGACGTCCTCGAACCGCTCGTCTTGCGGCAGACGCACTGAATCCCACCGGCCCCTGGAGCCCGGGGCCCGGGTGTTGTATGATTTGACGCGTTAGGAAGGGAGTGGACGTGCGTCGCCTATTGCTGCTTGGAATGATCCCCCTCGTCGTCGCGGCCCCGCAGCCGGCCGAGGCCGCCCTCGGGGGCCAACGCGCGTCGTTCGAGCGCTTCTTGAAGCGGGTGCCGAAGTCGCAGTGGAAGATCATCCCGGACTCGGCCGAGGGCGGGGTGCTCTACACCGGCCGCGTGGGCTCGCTCGGCACCATCGTGAGGGTGTACTACGACGCCGGCCGCGTCACCCGGCAAAAGGTCGAGGTGGCCCTGCCCGCCGACAGCAACGACGAGTTCGCGCTCGCCATCCTCACCCGGTTCATGAGCGAGTTCGCCGGCCGGCCCACCGAGCTCAAGCAGGTCATGACCGGCATGCGCGCGCTGCGCAAGACCGTCATGGCCTCGGGGCGGCGCAGCGCCGAGATGCCGTACCGGAACGCGAACATCACCCTTTCGCTCGGCACCTCGACCACCGAGTTTCCTGATGCCAGCATGGACGTTCCCTGGGGGATGCTCTACTGGAAGGCCGAGGCGACCTCGCGCCGCACCCAAGAGGGGACCTAGCCATGCCGCGCGTGACGCGCACCTACGAGACCGACCTGGACGACCTGGCCTACCAGATCTCGCGCTCGGACAAGTTCAACACCATCAAGGACGACTTCGCCTCGACCGAGATCACCGACGACGTGGCCCAGGAGCAGATCGAAGCCCTCCTGGACGGGGGCGCATGCCGGCTGGTCGGCGATCGCGGCCCCGAGGTGCTGGAATGGGCCCTCTCCGAATCGGAGATGGCCCGAATGATCTCCCAGCTGTACCGCCTGTACCTCGGCGCCGACTAAGCAAGCCGGTCTGAATCGAACATCCGCTTGGTTCCCCGCCCCCCGGTGGGGCGGGGAGGACTCATGCGGATGTTCAATTCAGACCATAAGTGTTTAGGACCGGGGCATCAGGCTCCCGACAGTCCAGCCCGAGCCGGCGGCTAGATCGCGTGCCGGTGCTGGCGCCGTGCCGCCGGCGGTACTTGGTGCCGCGACCGGACTACCCCCACCGCCGCCCAGGATCCCCTTGATCCGGCCCCAGCGCGCGACCTCCTCCTCGAGGAGACCGAGCAGCTCTGCGCGCTGCGGCTCGCTCAATCCCTGGGCATGGGCCTTGAGGCCGGCCAGGAACTTGTCCAGGTAGCCGAGATCGCGCGCGAACGACGCCTGTTCCGCCATGGCGATGCCTCCCTCGAAGACTGAAAGACGAATGGCGCAGCCGACCCGAGGGGGGCTGCGCCATTCGTCACGACCTCACAGGATCGCGCTTACTCCTGGATCTCGGGGGCCAGGTGCCACTCCTCGGGCGAGCGCCAGAGGCGGGACACCAGCAAGCCGCGCTCGTAGACGAACTCCTTGGGGAGCTTGTCGAGCAGGCCGAAGAAGAACTCCTCGTGCATGAGGCTCTCCTGCTTCCATGCCTCGCGGTCGATCGCCATCAGCTCGTCGAACTTGTCGAAGCCGAAGTCGGTCATGCCCTTCCAGTCGAGGTCCTCGAAGCGAGGCATCCAGCCCAGGGGGCTCTCGACGGCGTAGGCCGAGCCGTGGACGCGCTCGACGATCCACTTGAGGACCCGCATGTTGTCGCCGAAGCCGGGCCACAGGAACTCACCGCTGGCGCCCTTGCGGAACCAGTTGACGTGGAAGATGCGGGGCGGGTTGGGGTTCTCGCGGCCCATCTTCAGCCAGTGGTTGAAGTAGTCGGCCATGTGGTAGCCGCAGAAGGGCAGCATCGCCATCGGGTCGCGGCGGACGGTGCCGATCTGGCCGGCCGCGGCCGCGGTGGTCTCGGAGCCCATGGTGGCGCCCAGGTAGACGCCGTGCGACCAGTTGAACGCCTGGAAGACCAGGGGAACGGTCGTGGTGCGGCGGCCGCCGAAGATGAAGGCGCTGATGGGAACGCCGGCGGGATTTTCCCAGTCGGGGTCGATGGTCGGGTTCTGGTAGGCCGGAGCGGTGAAGCGGGCGTTGGGGTGGGCCGCCTTGCGGCCGCAGTCCGGGGTCCACTCCTGGCCGGTCCAGTCGATCAGGTTCGCGGGGGGGGTGTCGGTCATCCCCTCCCACCACACGTCGCCGTCGGGGGTGAGGGCCACGTTGGTGAAGATGGTGTCGCGGCGGATCGACTCCATCGCGTTGGGGTTGGACTTGAACGAGGTGCCGGGGGCCACGCCGAAGTAGCCGTTCTCCGGGTTGATGGCATGCAGGCGACCGTCGGCGCCGGGCTTGAGCCAGGCGATGTCGTCACCGATGGTCGTGACCTTCCAGCCCTCGAACGAGGCCGGCGGGATCAGCATGGCGAAGTTGGTCTTGCCGCAGGCACTGGGGAAGGCGGCCGCCACGTAGGTCTTCTCGCCCTTGGGGTCCTCGACGCCGAGGATCAGCATGTGCTCGGCCATCCAGCCCTCGTCGCGGCCCATGGCCGAGGCGATGCGCAGAGCGAAGCACTTCTTGCCCAGCAGGGCGTTGCCGCCGTAGCCGCTGCCGTAGGACCAGATCGCGTGCTCTTCGGGGAAGTGCACGATGTACTTCTGATCCTTGTTGCAGGGCCAGGTCACGTCCTTCTGGCCGGGGGCGAGGGGCGCGCCGACCGAGTGCATGCAGGGCACGAAGTCGCCGTCGCCGAGCACGTCGAGCACCTTCTGACCCATGCGGGTCATGATGCGCATGTTGGTGACCACGTTGGCCGAGTCGGTCAGCTCGACGCCGATCTGGGCGATGTGCGAGCCGAGCGGGCCCATGCTGAAGGGCACCACGTACAGGGTGCGGCCGCGCATGCAGCCGTCGAACAGGCCGTTGAGGGTCTGCTTCATCTGGACCGGGTCGACCCAGTTGTTGGTCGGGCCCGCATCCTCCTTGCGGCGGCTGCAGATGAAGGTCCGGTCCTCGACGCGCGCCACGTCGTTCTTGTCGGAGCGCGCGAGGAAGCTGCCGGGGCGCTTCTCGGGGTTGAGGCGGATATAGGTGCCTGCTTCGACCATCTGGTCGCACAGGGCGTCGTACTCTTCCTGCGAGCCGTCACACCAGTGGACGGCGTCGGGCTTGCAAAGGGCGACCATCTGTTCGACCCAAGCGAGCAACTTTTTGTTGGTCGTCTTAGGGGGCATCGTCGCCAGCTTTTCCATGACCACTTTGTCTTCGCTCCCTTTGCTGATTGCCCCTCGGCGGCTTCCCGCCGAGGGAAAACTTAACCTGGGCTTATGTTTCATATTGTCGCACATGAGAGCCCTCGCTTCCACCCTATTGACATATGGTCCGCACTAGAACTATCATCAATCTTGGTTCTAATGCGAACGGTCGGTCGCCCGACGATCGAATCGGTTTTCCGTCAGCGGGGGTTCACCCCTTCTTCAGAAAGGACGCTCACATGCCCTGGCAGATCGACGCTTCCCACTCCCACGTCGGCTTCTCGGTGAAGCACATGATGGTCTCGACGGTGAAGGGCCAGTTCAAGACCTACTCCGGCAGCCTCGTCATCGACGAGAAGGACCTCACCAAGTCGGTGATCTCGGGCCAGATCGAGGTCGCCAGCATCGACACCCGCGACAGCGGCCGTGACGATCACCTGCGCTCTGCCGACTTCTTCGACGTGGCCAACCACCCCCTGATCACCTTCGCCAGCAAGCGCATCGAGGGCAAGGGCGGCAACGCGTACCGCGTGACGGGCGACCTGACCATCCGCGGCGTGACCCAGGAGGTCGTCCTGGACGCCGAGTACCACGGCCTGGCCAAGGATCCCTGGGGCGGCACCCGCACCGGCTTCACCGTGAGCGGCACCGTCAACCGCAAGGACTACGGCCTGGTCTGGAACGCGGCCCTCGAGACCGGCGGCGTCCTGGTCGGCGAGAAGATCAAGCTCGAGCTCGAGATCGAGGCGGTTCTCCAGGAGGCCCCGGTCACCGAGGCCGTGGCCAAGTAAGGCCCTCTTCCCGATTGCCGGGGGACGCGCAGCTGCGCGTCCCCCCTTCTTCGTCATGGGGTCGCCGGAGGGCTGGTGGCCTCGATCGCCGAGAAGCTCTCGATGATCTTGTAGCGATGCGCCGCGCCGCGCGGGACGACCCACGAGTCGCCCTGTTCGAGCACCAGCCGCTGCTCCTCGATGTACAGCTCGGCCTTGCCCTTGAGGACGTAGCCGACCGTCTCGTAGTCGCGGCGGGTCACGGGTTTCTCGAGGCCGGGAGGCTCGTCCTCCCACAGGCGCATGCCGAGCGAGCTGCCTGTCGCGAGCATCGCCTGCCCCTGCACGCCGTGCCGGGACTGCGCGGCCTTTACCTTCGCCAGCTTCACCATCGCCATCGCGACCTCCTTTTCGAGGCATGCCCTGGAAATGACGCCCAGGGTGGGACTATCCTAGAGAACACGAAGGAAAGCACAAGCGGCAACGGCGCGAAGCGCCCCGTGCCCGCACCCGGAAAGGACCAATAACCCCATGCGCTCGCTCGAGATCCGAAACACCGCCCAGGCCCGGGTCCAGGCCCTGCTCGATCGGCTGACCGGGAGCGGCGCCGAGCGCGGGCTTCAAGTCGCGGCCTACCTCGACGGGGAGCTGGTGATCGACGCCGCTTCGGGCGTCGCGGACCCCGCGAGCGAGCGAGCGGTCACGGGGGACACCCTCTTCACGGCCTTCTCGGCCAGCAAGGGCATCACCGCGACGGCGATCCACCTGCTGGTCGAGGCGGGCGGGCTTTCCTACGACGATCGAATCGCGCGCTTCTGGCCGCAGTTCGCCGCCAACGGCAAGGGCGACGTGACCCTGCGGCAGGTCCTGGCTCACTCGGCGGGCATCCCGCAGATGCCCGGCTGGATCACCCCCGAGACCATGGGCGACTGGGATCGGATCTGCGAGGCGATCGCCTCGTCCCCCCCGCTGTGGGCGCCCGGCACGCAATCGGGCTATCACGCCATGACGTTCGGGTGGATCCTCGGCGAGGTGCTGCGCAGGGTGGACGGCCGCCCCATCGCGCGCTTCGTCCACGACGAGATCGCGCGTCCGCTCGGCGTCGAGCGGCTCTACTTCGGGGTGCCTGCCGATCGCGAGGGCGACCTCGCGGTCCTTGAGAGCGGCCCCATCCGCAAGAAGGCCATGTCGGTGGACGCCCTGATCCTAAAGGCCATCCCCATCGCGGTGACGCCCTCGCCCAAGGTCTACAACCGCCCGGAGGTGCGCCGTGCCTCCATTCCCGCCGCGGGCGGCGTCATGACGGCTCGCGTCCTGGCCAGGCTGTACGCCTCGCTGATCGGCGAGGTGGACGGCGTTCGCCTGTTCACGTCCGAGCGCCTGAAAGCGGCCACGGCGCTCCAGTTCGACACGCCGGATCCGGTGCTGGACGAGCGCATCCCGAAGGCGCTCGGCTACTTTTTGGGCACCGAGGGCTCGCCCATGGGCGATCGCCCGAGCGCCTTCGGGCATCCCGGCGCCGGCGGGAGCATCGGCTTCGCGGACCCCGAGAAAGGGTTCGCCTTCGCCCTGCTGAAGAACAGGCTCGTCTGGGAGAGTCACACCAGCCCTCAGACGGCCCTGCAGGTGGCCCGGGAGGCCCGATCCGCGCTGGGCATCGAGGGCTGAAGGGCGAGGCGCAAAGCCGATCAGAAACCGGGGTACAGCACCGCCGCATCCTGGGCGAAGTAGCGACCGCTGGGCTTGCTGCCTTCGATCAGGTCGAGGAAGGCCGGCACGCTGACCTCGGGCGGGTGGAGGTAGTTGAGGTTCTCGCCGGGGCACGACTCCTCGAAGAGGCGGGTGCGCATCTCGCCGGGGTCGACCCAGTAGACGCGCCACTGCGGGTTCTCGAGCGCCAGGGTGCCCGAGAGGTGATCGAGCATGGCCTTGCTCGCCCCGTATCCTCCCCACCCCTCGAAGCTCTCGGGGGCCGCGTCGCTGCTGACGTTGATCACGCAGGCTCCCGGAACGAGCAGGTCCTTCATGGCCTGTACCATGGCGAGGGGCGCCAGCGCGTTGACGCGGCAGACCCGCTCCAGGTCGTCGAGCGGAAAGTCCAGGAGCCGGGGCCTGGGGCTCGGGCCCAGGATCGCCGCGTTGTTGACCAGCAGATCGAGCCCCCCCCGCGCGCGGGCGGCCTCGGCGAGGCGCGCGCGGTGCAGCGGATCCGACACGTCGCCGGGGATCCCTTGCACCCAGGTCTTCTCCGCGAGCTCGTCGCAAACCCCCTGCAGGGCCTCTGCGCCGCGGGCGGTCAGGATGAGGGCCCACCCTTCGGCCGCGAGCGCGCAGCAGAGCGCCCGTCCCAGACCTCGGGACGCACCGGTGATCAAGGCAAGTCGCGTCATGCTCCCATGATGTCGTCCGCTCCTCGACCGGTCAAGGCGTGGCCGACGTGAGCGGCCGCTCAGCGAACGGTGACGGTGCCGCGCATGAAGGGGTGGGGGGTGCAGACGTAAGGGAAGGTGCCTGCCGTGTCGAAGCGCTGGCTGAAGGTCTGCTCGGAGCGGTGAAGGCCCGAATCCCAGGCGAAAGCCGAGTCCGCGGTGGACTTGGCGTTGTGCGCCGTCGCGTCCTCGAAGCGCCAGGTCACCGTGCCGCCCCGGGGAATCTCGACCGACGCGGGCCGGAAGGCGAAGTCGCGAACCGTCACCGTCACGCTGTCGCTGCTGGGCTGCTCGGTGCCAGCCTGGGCGGTGGGTGACGGGCCAGGAGATCTGATGGGTGGTCCCCCTCCGCCGCCCGAAGGAGCGCAGCTCCCCGCAAGGCCCATCACCAGCACGAGCACAGGCCCCAACCGGCGCATCGCCACCTCCTCCTCTCGACCTTGAAGACGGGACGATGGTAGCCGAGCGGCAGGCAAGCGAGCGTATCGGGTCCGCCGAACTCTTTTGGTCCCGGCGCCCAATTCTTCCCCCGCAAGGCGGGTTACCCTTGGTCGTACTCATGGTCGGCCCAGCGCGCCGGCAAAGCCCCTGCGAGGAGACTCCCATGACCAGGTCCCGCACGCGGCACCGCCCCATCCACCGCCTCGGGGCGTTCGCGCTTGGCGGGCTGCTCGCAGGCGGCCTCGCCCTTGCGCCATGCGCGCAGGCCGAGCCGCTCCCGTTGCCTTCACCCGCGCCCATCCCGGATGCCGAGCGGATCGATCGCGACGCCGCCGTCCGGGGCAACCAGCTTCAGCTTCACCAGGGCCTCGCCCTCGCCACCCTGGGCAGCATGGCGCTGACGGCGGGGCTCGGCCTCTACACCACCAGCTTGTCGGCCCCCGAGCAGCACGAGCTGTTCCAGCACGTGCACATGGGGCTCGGCGGCCTCACGACGGGCCTGTACCTCGGGGCGGCCACCCTCGCGCTCACGGCGCCGCAGGGGTACGCCCTCGAGCGGGAGGGGTGGGACGCCGTCACGATCCACCGCAGCCTCGCCTGGCTGCATGCCGCCGCCCTGGCAGGCACCGTCACCCTGGGGATCCTGACCTCGATCGGACGCATCCCCCCGAGCACCCACGGCCTCGCGGGGGGGACGACGTTCGGCTTGCTGGCCGTCTCGGCGGGGGTGATCGCCTTTGACTTCTAATCATGTCTTGCCCGAGTCGCACGTCTGCCCTGATCCTCCCCGCCCCCCGGTGGGGCGGGGTCGGGGGTGGGGGGATCCAAACGTTCCAGGTCCCTCACGAAGGCATGAGGAACTTGATCGTATCCCCCCACCCCTAGCCCCGCCCCACCGGGGGGCGGGGAATCAGGCGAACGCTTCGATTCACCTCGATCGACTTAGCAGGCGCCTGGGCGCGAGCATCCTGGCGTTTTTGGCGCTCACGCCCGGCGCGGGGCTGGCCGCCGAGCCGCTGCGTTACTCCTTCGGCCCCGAGAGCACCGTGAGCTACCGCGTCACCCATCCGCTCCACGGCGCAACCGGGGTCTCGCATCGGCTGAAGGGCACGGTGACGCTCGCGCCAGGGCCCAGCCCCGAGCTGGTGCTGCCCGTGCGGCTGGCGGTTCCCCTCGCGTCGTTCGACAGCGGCAACCGCAATCGCGATCGCAACATGCTCTCGGTCATGTCGGCCTCGCGATACCCCGAGGCGGTCCTCACCCTCGAGGCCGTCACGTGGAATGCCCGGCAGAACACGGGCGATCAGAGCAGCGCCGAGGGCACGGGGCAAGGGGTTCTCTCCCTCAAGGGGGTCTTGCGGCCGATCACGGTCTCGCTGAGCGGCAACCTGCGAGCCGACAGGCTCCTGGTGAGCAGCCGGTTCTCGATCCTGCTCTCCGACTACGGGATCGAGCGCCCGAGCCTCTTGTTCCGGCCCATCGACGACCGGGTGGACCTCGAGATCACAGGGCTCGCCCAGCGCTGAGTCCGCAAGCCGCGCAAAGGAGGCCGTCATGCCGTGGGTCATCGACAAGAAGCACAGCTACGTGGGCTTCACCATCCGCCACATCGCGACCAAGGTCCGCGGACGGTTCCGCGACTACGACGCCGACATCCAGTTCAACGAGCAGGATCTGGTCAGCTCCAGGTTCAGCGGCACCATCCAGGTCGCCAGCATCGACACCAACGAGTCCCAGCGCGACGATCACCTGCGATCCGCCGAGTTCTTCGACGTGGCGCGCTACCCCACCATCCGCTACACCAGCACCCGTATCCAGGCGCTGGGCAACAACCTGTTCAGGGTCTACGGCGATCTCACCATCCGCGACGCCACCAAGGAGATCGTGGTCGAGGGCGAGTTCGCGGGCCCTCCCCGGAAGGACCCGTGGGGCGTGCTCAGGTCCGGGCTGAGCGCCACCGGCACGATCGATCGCCACGAGTTCGGCCTGGTCTGGAACGTGCCGCTCGAAGCGGGCGGGGTTCTGGTCGGCAGCACGGTCACCATGCAGCTCGACCTGGAGCTGATGTGGGAGGGAGCGTCGAAGGCCTGAAGAGGGACTACCACCAGCCGAGGCGCTTGCGCTCCATGTAGTCGGAAACCTTGGCGACCACGCGCTCCTTGAAGCTCAGGGAGGTGGCGGCGCTCGCGCGGCCCTGCCAGTCCGTCTCGAACATGGCGCAGAGCTGCTCCACGGTGCGGCCGCCGGTGATCTCGACGCCGGTCTCGCGGAAGTTGTTGAAGGCCTGGTAGGTGTAGTTGGTCGAGCCCAGCATGGCCTTCTCGCCGTCGAAGACGGTCATCTTCATGTGCAGCTCGGAGTCGTGCTGGGCGGGGTCGAACCACTTGACCGGGACGTTGGCCTGGACCAGGCGCGAGACCGGCGAGAGGTTGGGCATGCCGTAGATGTTGATGTATTGCGCGAGCGGCACGTACTTGTCGTTGGTGTTGTGGCGATCGACCAGCACCTTCACGTCGAGGCCCCGGCGCTGAGCGTTGATCAGCCCATCGACCACGTCCAGGTCCGAGAAGTCGAAGATGGCCATGGAGACGCTCTTCTTGGCCTGGGCCAGGTTCTGGAGGAGGATGTCCTTGGTGCTGCGCTGGCGCACGCTGGTCTTGGTGCCACGGATCAGGCTGGTGGTGGGGCCCTGGGCCACCGCGATCGGGGGCGCCTGGACGCGGGTCTGGGAGAACTCCTCGTCCATCATGCCGGCGAGCTCCTGGGCCATGGGGCCGCGCAGCTTCACCATCAGGTCGTGGTTCATCACCGCCAGGTCGAAGATGTTCATGCTCCCGACGAAGGCGCTCTCCCGGTCGAGCACGAGCAGCTTGTTGTGATCGATCAAGAAGCGGTTGGCGAACCAGCCCGGGTTGCGGGGCAGCCACTCGACGGGATAGAAGCGCTGATCGATGCCCGCGTCCTGGAGGCGCTTGATGACGGGCTTGAGCTGGGCACCGGTCGGGCCGCCCTGGTTGGCCGCCCAGCCGTCAAGCATCACCCGAACCTGGACGCCCTCGCGGGCCTTGCCGATGAGGGCGTCGGCGAACTGGTCCCCAATCGCGCCGCCGAGCAGGTAGTAGTCCACCTGGATCGAGCGCTTGGCATCCCGGATGGCCGCGAGCATGGCGGGGTAGATCGCACCGGCATCGACCAGCAGCTCGGCCTCGTTGGCCTGCGCCGTCGGCTGGAAATCGCTCAGGGCGGGAAGGGCGGGGTTGGCGGGCTTGGTCTGGAGCGGGGGCGCGGGCTCGGCGTCGCGCAGGGCGTCGGTGAGGCGAGTGGCGAAGGCCAGGGCCTCGATCTTGGAGAGCAGGCCGTCCCCGTCCTGATCGACGCGCTTGAGCTCGTCGCCCGAGAAGCCCGCATCGGTGGGAACGAGCTTGCCCTTCCGGGCGCGATCCAGCTCGCCGAAGGCTTCGGCGGCGCTCGTCTGAGCGAGGCTCTTCCAGGCGGCGTCCTCCTGGGCGCGACCGGCCAGCGAGGTCGGCTGCGCACCCGGCGCGGCGCAACCGGCAAGCCCCAGCAGCAGGGTGCAGGCGAGAAGCGCAGAGACGGGCTGGAAGCGGGAAGTAGCCATGGGTCGAGCCTCCTTGAAGCGGGTGTTAAGACAATGTATCGTTCCCTTCTCGAAGGATTCGGTTAAATATCGAACAAGGTTGAGTAAAAGCTAGCAACAAGTTCGAATCACGCGCCACGACGAAGCCCCGATCCGGCAGCGGATCGGGGCTTCGTCGTGGCCGTCACCCGGCTCAGACCGCGGTGCGCGCCGGGAAAATCAGCGCCAGGCCGTTCTCGATGAGATCCCGGCGATCGCCGCTCGTCATGAGGGCCCTGAGGCCGGTCAGGAGGTGCTCCCGCACCTCCGGCAACAGCTCTTGCCGCACGAGGAGCTCGAGGACTTCGAGGCGCAGCAGCCAGTCCTCGGGGAACTCCCGGTCGAGGCGATGCGCGACCTCGGCAAGGGCCTGAGCGATCTTCTCGGTGTCCGGGGACGTCTCGCGCAGGGAGCGAACCTGGCCGTAGAGCTGCTGCAAGCCTCCAAGGCGCGGCTCGACGGCGGCGCCGGCCGCCTCGGCGCCGTCGAGCCGCGGGGCGACGAGGGGGTAGCGCACGTCGGGGTAGGCGGCCTCCACCGAGGTGACGCGCTCCCCCACGGCCATGTCGAAAGCCCCCCAGGCGGGCTGGAAGAGGACCTCGCCCCGATAGGTCACCGTGCAAGCGTCGAAGCCGATGAGGACGATCCGCCCGTCCTCGCGGTGCACGTCGCGCACCCGGCCCTCGACCTTCACCCCCGATTCGAACGCCAGGGTGCAGGAGTGCCCCGGCACCAGGCCTGACCGCAAAAGCTCGGCCTCGCCGAAGGCCTCGAGGGGCAGCGACTCGCCAGCGAGCTTGCCGATCGGCGAGCCGAAGCCCTCGGCGTGGTGCCCCACGTCGTGGCCCGCGAGCACCCTGCCCTGGAAGGCAAGGGCGGTGGGGCCCGCGCAGTGGAGGTAGACGGCCTCGCCCGCGGCGTCGCGGCGCAGCTGGCCGATGACCCCGATCGCCTGCAGGCCCGAGGAGAAGGTCGTCGTCACGGCACTGCCCGCGGCCAGCGCGATGTCGAGCGCGTAGGTGCCCCCCCGTTTCCAGGCCATGCGATCCGCGAAGACGCGGGTGGCCTCGAGCAGCTGCTTGAAGCTCTCGCAGACGAAGAGCTGGGGCTGGTAATCCGTGATGTCGTACCCGGTCGAGACGCAGGCGTCCAGGTCGAACGAGAGCTTGCGAACCGCGTCGGTCAGGCAATGCTTGCTCTCGCCGACCGACGAGAGCAGGCCGGCCCCGTAGATCCGTGGGCGTTCGAGCGACCCGATCAGCCCGTACTCGACCGTCCACCAGTAGAGCCGCGAGACCATGGCCGCCTCGGAGACCATCGTCGCCGCCGCGCGTGTGCGCTCGAAGCGCGCCTCGGCCTCGGCGATCGCCTCGGGAGTTGCGGTGGGGTCCTCCTTGAGATCCGACAGGAGGCGGATCGCCTCGTAGAGAGCATCGTCCTCGTGGGAGGCGATGGCCTTGACCCCGAGCTTGCAGATGGCCTCGAGGTAGGCCGCGAAGGTCGGATCGTTGAGGATGGGGGCATGGCCTGCCGACTCGTGGATGATGTCCGGGGCCGGCGTGTAGGAGATGTGCTCGTGCGAGCGCATGTCGGCCGCGATGGGCAGGATGCGGTGGGCCTGGAAGTCCATGAAGGCCGCGGGCGGGATGAACCCCCGCACGTTGACGGCCCGCCAGCCGATCTTGGCGAGGCTCTGGTCCTGGTGCGAGGTCCGGGGGATCGACTCCACCTCGATCCCCGCGGCGCCGAGGCCCCCGAGGTAGGCGGGATCGGCGTGATCCTCGAGGAAGGCGACGTTCTGCCGCATGACGTAGCGCCACACCGCCTGGTCGATCGGGGTGTAGGCGTCGTAGTCCTGCGTGACGACCAGCGGGCGCAGCTGAGACGGGACCTGGTTCTGCATGATGCTTACCTCTTGGTGGATGGCATACGCAATAATAGCAGCCCCTGAAGCAATCGACACGGCCCACGATCGACAAGAGGGCTCAGGCGGGTTCGGCCGCTGCGCCCCGTCGAACGACACACCGCCTCAACCGGGACTCAACAATGGCGGAAAGCGGCCATGCAACTAATAGCGAAAGGTGTTCAGGCATGCAAGCGAAAGGAGCCACGCCATGCGAAAAGGGATCTTGCTCACGGCCCTCGGGATAGGGCTCGGGGCCCTGGCGGCCAGCCCCGCTCAGGCCGCGATCGACGCCAAGATCATCATCCAGCCCGGTATCGTGATCGCCCCGGCGCAGCCCGTGGTCGAGGAGCGGGTGGTCGTGGTGGAGCGCGAGCGGCCGGTCGTCAGGAAGCGGGTGGTCGTGGTGGAGCGCGAGCGCCGGCCCGGCTACAAGCACGGCCACCGGCACGGCCGCGGGTGGGATCACGGCCGCGACGACGAGGAAGTGGTGTTCATCAGGCGATGAGGGCGCCCCGGCGAGGGGCGAGGGAGATCCCTCGCCCCCGTCAGTCCGATGCGCCCTGGGGCTGGGCGATCCTACCAAGGATGCTGAGGAAGGCGTGCAGGACGGGGGACGCGTCATCCCGGCGCCATATCGCCACCATGTCCGAGACGGCATCCGGGTCGGCGATGGAGGCAAAGGTGACCCCGCTCCAGGCGAGTTGGCGCAGCGAGGTCGGAACGATGGATACCCCGATCCCGGCGGAGACCAGGCTCATGATGGTCGTCAACATGACGGGCTCCTGCACGATCCGCGGGGTGAAGCCCAGGGCCAGACACAGGCGCACGATCTGGTCGTGGTAACTCGGGTAGACGCGCTGCGGCGAGAGGATGAATGGCTCGCTGGCGAGGGCCGCGACCGAGATGGCCTCCTGGCCCGCCAGACGATGCCCGGCGGGAAGCACGATCGCCAAGGGCTCGCGACTGACGGTCGTCATGTGCAGGGTCGCAGGGAGCTGCTGCCGAAAGTGCTCTGCGTCCGCCCGGTACAGGCCCACGTCCAGGGTGCCGTCCTCGAGGGTCTCGAGCCTGAAATCCGAGGTGTGCTCATGCAGGTCGAGCACCACGTCGGGGTACTCGCTTCGAAAGGCGCGGCAGATCTCGGGGAGGAGCTGATAGCTCGCCGAGTTGACGAAGCCGAGCCTCAAGCGACCGATCTCGCCGCGGTTGGCTCGCCGAGCGGTCCGGACCGCCAGGTCAAGCTGAGCGAACAGGCGATAGACCTCATCGAGGAAGGCCCCGCCCGCCTCGCTCAGCTGGACGCGGCGATTGGTGCGGTGGAAAAGGGTGACGCCCAGCTCCTCTTCCAGCACGCGGATCTGGTGGCTGAGCGGGGGCTGGGCCATGTGGAGGCGCTCGGCGGCCTTTCCGAAGTGGAGCTCCTCGGCGACAGCCACGAAGTAGCGCAGGTGACGCAGTTCCATGGCCCCATGATACTCGCTGGATCTCATTCTCGCACGATACAAATATTGGACGTATCAATATACATGCCCCATGATGGAAGGCATGCTTGAATGGCGCGGCGGCGGGATCGCGGCGCTTTGGAGAAAGGAGTTCCAGGGATGCGGATGATCGAGACGGATCCGACACGGCGGCTCGCCGCTCGCTCGGCTCGCATGCAGAGCTCCGCGATCCGTGAAATCCTCAAGCTGACCCAGCAGCCTGACATCATCTCGCTGGCCGGCGGCCTGCCCGCCCCCGAGCTCTTCCCGCTCGAGGCCATGCAGCAGGCGAGCAATACGGCCTTCGGCAAATACGGACCCGTCGCCCTGCAGTACGCCCCGACCGAGGGGGTCGTGCCCCTGCGCGAGCTGATCGCCTCGACGCTCCCCTTCCCCACCCGCAGCGACCAGATCCTGGTGACCTCGGGCTCCCAGCAGGCCCTTCACCTGGTGGCGAAGATCCTGCTCGATCCGGGCGACCTGGTGGTCGTGGAGAGCCCCACCTACCTCGGCGCGCTCCAGGCCTTCGACGCCTACGAGCCGGAGTACCTGGTGGTCGGTTCCGATGACCAGGGCATGATCCCCGAATCGCTCGAGCACGTCCTTTCGACCGCGCCGGTGCGCCCGAAGTTCATCTACATCATCCCGAGCTTCCAGAACCCCTCGGGGACGAGCCTTCCCGAGGCGCGCCGCGAGGAGATCGTCGCCATCGCCGAGCGCCACGACGTGCTGCTGGTCGAGGACGATCCCTATGGCCAGCTCGCGTTCGACGGCCGCCCCAAGGCGCCCCTGCGGACGCACAGCCAGAGCCACGTCCTCTACCTCGGGTCCTTCTCGAAGGTCTTCGCACCGGGCCTGCGCATCGGCTACGTCGTGGCCCCCGACGAGCTGCTCACCTACCTGGTGCGAGCCAAGCAGGCGACCGACCTGCAGACGGGCACCCTCGACCAGTACCTGGCAGCCGAGACGTTCGAGGTCATCGACATGGCGTCCCACCTCGCGCGCCTGCGCCAGGTCTACGGCGAGCGCTGCAAAGCGCTGGTCACGGCGATCCGCACCCACCTCCCGGAGGGGACCCGGTGGACCGAGCCGACCGGAGGCATGTTCGTGTGGGTGAGCCTGCCGGGCGGCCTCTCGAGCGAGGAGTGCCTGCCCGAGGCGCTCGCGCGCGGGGTGGCCTTCGTGCCCGGCGCGTCGTTCTGCGTGGACGGCAGCGGGCTCTCGTCGATGCGGCTGAACTTCTCGAACGTGCCGCCCGGCAAGCTCGACGAGGGCGTCAGGCGCCTGGCCGACGCGATCGCCGCGCAGTCGAAGAAGGCCCTCGTCGCCCGCTGATCGAGCCGCCTCCTCATCCCTTCATCCAATCCCCGCCGGCCACGCCGGCGGGGATTGGCCTATTCGAGCCAGGCTCTCGCCCTGACGATCGCTCCTTCCTGAACACCAGTCGAGGGTTATCCCCCCTCCCCACTTTCCACCCCCCGGGGACGACGCGTCTTCTCTGGCGTCGGAGAATCTGCGCGCAGTCTCACATAAACATGAAGCAAAAACGCCGAAGTGTTTCATGTGCTGCCGCCGGGGCCAGGATTCGGTCAGGAAGCGGCTATTCGATTTGCGGAACAATCGAGGACTTGGTAAGATCGACGATTATGAGCACAACCAATTTGAGTTCGTCCCGCGTCCTGAATGCCACGCTCGCAAACCGGGTGATGTCCGCCGAGGATGCCGCAGCCCTGATCGGGTCGGATACCCAGATCGGAATGAGCGGTTTCACCGGTTCCGGCTACACCAAGGACGTTCCGCTGGCGCTGGCGCGTCGCATCGCGGAGGCCCATCTGCGAGGCCAGCGCTTCCAGGTGAACATCTTCACCGGCGCCTCGACCGGTCCGGAGCTGGATGGCGCCCTGGCCATGGCCGGTGGCATCCAGCTCCGCCTTCCCTACCAGTCGGACCCGGAGACCCGCAAGCGCATCAACTCGGGCGAGATGGACTACATGGACATCCACCTCAGCCACGTGGCACAGCACGTCGAGTACGGCTTCCTGGGCAAGCTCGATTACGCCCTCATCGAGGTCGCCGCGGTTCTCGAGGACGGTCGGCTCGTCCCCAGCACCTCCGTGGGCAACAACAAGACCTGGATCGAGCAGGCGGACAAGATCATCCTCGAGGTCAATGCCTGGCAGCCCATGGAGCTCGAGGGCATGCACGACATCTACTACGGGATGGCGCGCCCGCCTCACCGCCAGCCCATCCCCCTGACCTCGGCGGGCCAGCGCATCGGCACGCCCTACCTCGAAGTGCCGCTCGACAAGGTCGTCGCGGTCGTGCCGACCAACTCCCCTGACCGCAACACCGCCTTCAAGGCCCCCGACGCGGTCTCGCAGCGGATCGCCGGCCACATCCTCGAATTCCTCGAGTGGGAGGTGAAGCAGGGGCGCATCCCCGCTTCGCTGCTGCCGCTCCAGTCCGGGGTGGGCAACATCGCGAACGCGGTCCTCTTCGGGCTCGCGGACGGGCCTTTTGAGAACCTGACGTCCTACACCGAGGTGATCCAGGACGGCATGATCGGCCTGCTGCGTTCAGGGAAGCTGGCCTACGCGTCGGCGACGGCCTTCTCACTCAGCCCCGAGGCGCACTCGGACGTGATGGCCCACCTCGAGGAGTTCCGCGAGCGGATCGTGCTGCGCCCCCAGGAGATCTCCAACCACCCGGAGATCATCCGCCGGCTCGGCGTGATCGCCATGAACGGCATGATCGAGGCCGACATCTACGGCAACATCAACTCGACCCACGTCATGGGCTCGCGCATCCAGAACGGAATCGGCGGCTCTGGCGACTTCGCCCGCAACGGCTACCTCTCGATCTTCATGGCGCCGTCGATCGCCCAGAAGGGCGCCATCTCGACGATCGTGCCGATGGTCTCCCACGTCGACCACACCGAGCACGACGTCGGCGTCATCGTCACCGAGCAGGGTCTGGCCGACCTGCGCGGCCTCTCGCCCCGCCAGCGGGCCCGGCTCATCATCGAGCGGTGCGCCCATCCGGACGTGCGCCCGATGCTCGAGGACTACCTTGATCGCGCCGAGCGCCTGTCATACGGCAAGCACACGCCGCACCTGCTCGCCGATTCGCTGAGCATGCACCAGCGCTACCTGCGAACGGGGAGGATGTTCGGGCGCGAGAGCGACTGAAGAGAGAGCGCCTGGGCTTGGCCGACCGGCCTCTTGCGCAGGTGGTCCCATCTGGACGCCGATAGGCCCGGGCCCCTCACTTCATCGAGGGAATCTTCGGCGAATCGCGCGATCGAAATCTTAGCCTGCCCCGGAGTCGTAACGTCTCCGGGGCAGGCCTTATCTATGAGCTTTTCCTCTTGTTAGGTCGGTTCGGCGTGGCCGATTGGGGCGCTATGCGTTGCAGAGCAGGCCCAGGATTAGCCTTGCGGCCACATCCACATTGGGCTGGGCGAGCCAGCTTCGATGGTCACCAGGGATGATGTGGGTCTCGATGGGGTACGTCGATAGCTCGGCCCAGCGCTCAGGCGCATGCGGCAAAAGCATGTCCGACCCCTCAGCCCGAATAAAGGTAATCCGACCGGAGTATCGCTCGTGTTCATAGGCCAGGAGCGCTCGAAAATTGGCGCGGTAGACGGAGAGGATTCGCCTCATGTGAACCGGCTTGATGGAACGGGCCCGAGGATCGTCAAGTCCATTGAGCGCATGAACGAACCGATCGATCTGTTCGGAGTCGCTTTCATGGCTCCATTCCTCGGCAGAGTAGGGGAGCTGAACGCCAAAAACCTTCATCAAGTAGAACCCTATGCTATCCAGCAATCTCCACGTGTCAGCGATCAGCGTGAGTGCGTCTTCGCGTCCGTCGATTCGCGTACCGGGATCGGCATCGATGATCATCAACAGCGCAATTTCTCGCCCCTTCCGGGAAAGCTGTTGCGCGACCTCGAAAGCGACGTGGCCCCCGAAAGACCACCCCAACAAGTAATAGGGGCCGTCCGGATGCACGAGTTCGAGCGTCTCTACAAAATGTGCCGCGATAGCTTCGATCTGCTCGAATGGCTCTCTTTCACCCTCAAAACCGGGGGCTTGCAGACCAATTATCGGTCGCCCGGAGAGCCTTTGAGAGAGAGAAGTGTAGGCAAAGGCGTCACCCCCTGCGGGATGGAAGCAAAATAGCGGGGAACCAGTGCCCTCCGAAAGGGGCACGAGGCAACGGGACGGCGCGATACGGCCCATGCTCTCTCGTGACGGTTGGGCGGTCATTGCATGGTCGACCACCGAAGCGAGAAGGGCGATCGTCGGGTTTTCCAGGATCTGACGGATGGAGAGCTCGACGCCGAGTGTCTCGCGTAAGCGCGCAAGGATGCCCACGAGGAGGAGCGAATGCCCACCGAGATCGAAGAAGTGGTCATCGATGCCAACGTGGTCGATGTCGAGGATCTCTCCCCAGATGCCGGCCAGGACTTCTTCCACGAGATTCCTGGGCGCGACGTAGTTGGCGGACCGCGCTCCCTCTATCACTCCGGGAGCGGGGAGCGCGCATCGATCGACCTTCCCATTGGGCGACAAGGGGAGCTTATCCAGTAAGACGAAGAAAGACGGCACCATGTACTCGGGAAGAAGGCGCTTCAAGTGAGCTCTCAACTCCGAAGCGTCCACCTCACCGACCACATACGCAACCAGGCGCTTGTCACCGGGCACATCCTCTCTAACGAGGACGACCCCATCCTGAACGGATGGATGCTTGGCGAGGGTGGCCTCGATTTCACCCAGTTCGATCCGAAAGCCCCGGACCTTCACCTGGTGGTCGATGCGGCCCAAGAACTCCAGGTTGCCGTCGGGACGGTAGCGGACGAGGTCTCCAGTGCGGTAGACCTTACCTTCACCAAAGGGGTTGGGGATGAACTTCTCCTCGGTCAGTTCAGGACGGTTGAGGTAGCCGCGGGCAAGCCCGTCTCCACCGATCCACAGCTCGCCGGGAACGCCGACGGGCACGACGCTAGCGTGCTTGTCGACGACGTAGAGCTTGGTATTGGGAAGCGGACGGCCGATGGGGCACGTGGTCTGCGAACCCTTCTCGATCAGGGCGTAGGTGGAGTAGGTCGTGTCCTCGGAAGGACCGTAGAGGTTGTAGACCTTCTCGACGTGCCCCAGCTGGTAGAGCTGCTGAGCCAGGGCGTTGGGCAGA